>JAYSSW010000925.1:0-13329 GCA_043720335.1 Planctomycetia bacterium | reverse complement strand
AGGAGGCGGGCAACATGGTCGACCTCGACTCCAACCCGACCAAGCTCATCGAGATCGTCGAGATCGGCAAGCAGCTCCTCATGACGCGCGGCTCGCTCACCACGTTCAGCCTGGCCAACGACGTGGCGAAGTACTTCGCCATCATCCCCGCCGCCTTCGCCAGCACCTACCCGGTGCTCGACACGCTGAACATCATGCGGCTCGCCAGCCCCGCCAGCGCCATCATGTCGGCGGTCATCTTCAACGCCCTCATCATCGTGTCGCTGATCCCGCTGGCCCTGCGCGGCGTCCGCTACCGCGCGGTCGGCGCCGACCGCCTGCTCCGCGACAACCTGCTGATCTACGGCCTGGGCGGACTGCTCATCCCGTTCGTCGGCATCAAACTGATCGACCTGGTCCTCGTCGCCCTCGGCCTCGCTTGAAACGGATGACTTCCATGTTCGCCATCCTCCGCACCGCCGGCGTGCTGTTCCTGACCCTGTCGCTGCTCACCGGCGTCGTCTACCCGCTCGCCGTCACCGTTGTCGCCCAGACGTTCTTCCCGCACCAGGCGAACGGCAGCCTGCTGATGAAGGACGGCAAGGCGGTCGGCTCCGAGCTGATCGCCCAGCCTTTCGACGCGCCGCGTTACTTCTGGCAGCGCCCATCGGCGACCAGCCCCTTCCCGTGCAACGCCGGCTCGTCATCGGGGAGCAACCTCGGCCCGACCAACCCCGACCAGATCAAGGCCGTCACCGAGCGCATCGCCGCGCTTCGCGAAGCACATCCGGGGCAGGCCGAGCCGGTCCCCGTCGACCTGGTGACCGCGTCGGCCAGCGGCCTCGACCCGCACCTCAGCCCCGCCGCCATCGACTACCAGGTAACTCGCGTCGCCAAGGCGCGTGGCGCCACGGTGCAGGAGATCGCGAAGCTGGTCGAGCAGTACACCGAAACCCGCACCTTCGGCGTGCTGGGCGAGCCGCGCGTCAACGTGCTTCGCCTGAACCTCGCCCTGGACGCGCTGAAGACGAAGTGAGGAACCCGCCATGTTCAGCCTTCGCATCGAATCGGAGCGTGCCATGCCGCACACCGACACGCATGATGAGCGCCCATTCTTCGCACGCCTTTGGCAGCGCATCCGTAACTGGCTGCTGGAAGTGCCGCCGTGCCCGCTCGTCTGGTGGGCGCCGCGCGACTGGCCCGCGGAGCGTACAATCAAGCGAGACGCCGACACCAGGGACCGCAAGCCATGAGCGACGCTCGCCCCAACCCCGACGACCTGCTCGCCCGCGTCCAGAAGGACGAGGAACGGACGCGGCGCGGGCGGCTGAAGATCTTCTTCGGCTACGCGGCGGGCGTGGGCAAAACCTTCGCCATGCTGGAGGAGGCCCGCAAGGTGAAGGCGGCCGGCGCGGAGGTCGTGGTCGGCTACGTCGAGCCGCACGGCCGGCAGGAGACC
This sequence comes from Planctomycetia bacterium, assembly GCA_043720335.1. GTDB lineage: Bacteria > Planctomycetota > Planctomycetia > Gemmatales > Gemmataceae > JAYSSW01. The sequence goes on along the minus strand of JAYSSW010000925.1, from coordinate 11,891 downwards.
GAACGGCTGCTCGACGGCCTGGAGGCGATCCCGCAGAAAATGGTCCCCTATCGTGGCGTCATGCTGCGCGAGTTCGATCTCGACGCCGCCCTGGCCCGCAAGCCGCGCTTGCTGCTCGTCGATGAGCTGGCCCACAGCAACGCCGAGGGCTGCCGGCACGCGAAACGCTGGCAGGACGTGGAGGAACTGCTCCAATCGGGCATCGATGTCTACACGACGCTCAACGTGCAGCACCTCGAAAGCCTGAACGACGTGATCGCCCAGATCACCGGCGTCGTCGTCCGCGAGACCCTCCCTGACACGGTCCTGGAGCGGGCCGACGAGCTGGAGCTGATCGACCTGACACCCCAGGAACTGGAAGAGCGCCTCGGCGCGGGCAAGATCTATCTCGTCCCGCAGGCGCAGCGGGCGCTGGGGCATTTCTTCCAGAAGGGGAAGCTGGTCGCCCTGCGCGAGCTGTCGATGCGGCAGGCGGCGAACCGCGTCCGCCACGACGTGGACGAGGCGCGCCGCACGCAGGCGTCGCCGTCGCCCTGGGCGACCAGCGAACGCTTGCTGGTGTGCATCAGCCCCAGTCCGACAACGCCGCGCCTGATCCGCACGGCGAAGCGCATGGCCGAAGCGATGGGCGCCGACTGGCTGGCGGTGTCGGTGCATGGCAGCCGGACGCTGTCGCCGGAAGGGCGGGACCGCATCGCCCAGCACTTCCATCTCGCCGAGCAGCTTGGCGCCGAGACGCACACGCTGGCGGGCGAGAAGGTCGCCGACACGATCCTCGACTACGCCCGCTCGCGCAACGTCACCAAGATCATTGTCGGCAAGACGGCGCAACCGTCGTGGCGCCGCCTCCTGTTCGGCACCGTCGCCGACGAACTGCTCGACCACAGCGGCGACATCGACGTCTACGTCATCCGCGGCGAGCCCGAAGGCAGCCCCGCGAAGCCTCGCCCCGCCGCGCCCAGGCCGACGAAGTTCGATGGAAAGCGTTACCTCGCAACAGCGGCCATCGTCGTCGGCTGCACCCTGCTCGCGGCGCTGCTCGATTGGGTTGGCATGGCGGAGGGCAACCTCGTCATGGTCTTCCTGCTTGGCGTCGTCTATGCAGCGACACGATTCGGGCGCGGGCCGGCGGTGGCGGCGTCGGTCGCCGGTGTCTTCGTCTTCGATTTCTTCTTCATCCCGCCTCGCTTCAGCTTCTCCGTCCACGACGCCCAGTACCTGCTCACCTTCGCGGTCATGCTCGGCATCGGCGTCCTCATCAGCACCCTCGCGGCGAGGCTGCGCGACCAGCTCGCCGCGTCTCAGCAGCAGGAGCGCCGCACCGCCGCGCTGTACCGCCTCACCAAGCAGCTCGGCGAAGTCGAAGGATCGGACTTCCTTCTGCAGTCCGCAGGCCAGCAGCTTCGCGAACTGTTCGGCGGCGAAGTCGTCCTCTACGTCGCGCCCGCTGGCAGCTCGCCGACGTTGCGCTTCGGCGAGGAATCGGGCATGGCGAAGGTGCCGGTCAACGCGCTGGTCGCACAGTGGGTCGCCGAGCATGAACAGCCCGCCGGGCTTGGCACCGACACGCTGCCCAGCGCGACGGGGCTGTTCGTCCCGCTCGTCGGCTCGCAGCGCACGCTTGGCGTGCTGGGCGTGAGGCCGGAGCCGTTGGAGCGGCTGAACGACCCGGAGCAGCGTCGGCTGCTCGAATCGTGCGCCAGCCTGATCGCGCTGTCGCTCCAGCGCGACCAGTCGCTGCTCGACGCGCACGAGGCGAAGATACAAGTGCGCACCGAGCAGCTTCGCAGCTCGCTCCTCAGCTCCGTCTCGCACGACCTGCGCACGCCGCTGGCCGCCATCGCCGGGTCGGGGTCGCGCCTGCTCGACCACGATTTCGCGGCGGAGCCGGCCGCCCAGCGCGAGCTGGTGCAGACCATCGTCGACGAGGCGAAACGGCTGCGTCGCCTGGTCGACAACCTGCTCGACATGACCCGGCTCGAATCGGGGGCGATCTCGCTCAACCGCCAATGGCACGTCGTCGAAGAGTTGATTGGCTCCGCCCGCAACCGGCTCAGCCGCGAACTCGCGGGGCACACGGTGCGCGTTGCCATTCCGGAGGATTTTCCGCTGCTGAACGTCGACGGCATCCTGCTCGAACAGGTCTTCGAGAACCTGCTGGAAAACGCGGCCCGCTACACGCCGCCGGGCAGCCGCATCGACATCGCGGCGCGGGCGGCGACCGACCGCGTCGAGATCACGCTGTCCGACGATGGCCCCGGCCTCGCCCCCGGCACTGAAACGCGGATTTTCGACAAGTTCTACCGGGGCGGCAAGCAGCCCGCCGACGGCCGGCGCGGCGTCGGCCTGGGGCTGGCGATCTGCCAGGCGGTGCTGCAAGCCCACCACGGCGGCATCCGCTCCGCCAACCGTCCCGAAGGGGGCGCGCAATTCACCCTGTCGCTCCGGCGCGAAGAGGCTCCCGTCGTTCCACTGGAGGCAGTGCAGCCATGACCGCCACGCCCTTGATCCTGATCGTGGAAGACGAACTGCCGCTGCGGCGACTGCTGCGCGCGACGCTGGTCGATGAGTCGTGCCGGCTTGTCGAAGCGGAGACGGGGCAGCAGGCGCTGCGCCTCGCCGCCCAGCAGCCGCCCGACCTGGTGATCCTCGACCTCGGCCTGCCCGACATGGACGGGCAGGAGGTGCTGGTGCAGCTTCGCGAATGGCTGGCCGCGCCGATCCTCGTCCTGTCCGCGCGCGACCAGGAGAAGCAGAAGATCGACGCCCTCGACCACGGCGCCGACGACTACCTCACCAAGCCGTTCAGCGCCGGCGAGCTGATGGCGCGCATTCGCGTCGCATTGCGGCACGCTGCCCGCACAGGAACGCAGGACACGCCCGTCTTCACCGTGGGCGAGCTGCGCGTCGATCTCGGCGCCCGTCGGGTGACGGTGAAGGGGGAGGAGATCCACCTCACGCCGCTCGAATACAAGCTGCTGACGACGCTGGTGCGCTACGCGGGCAAGGTGCTGATCCACCGCGTGCTGCTCAAGGAGGTGTGGGGCCCGCAGCACGCCCACGAGAACCACTACCTGCGTGTCTTCATGGCCGGCCTGCGCCGCAAGATCGAGGAGGACGCGTCGCAGCCGCGCTACCTGCTGACGGAGCCAGGCGTCGGCTACAGCTTGGCGAGTGAATGAGTGGTTCGCTTTTTCACTTCACGCCGAGCGCGGTTTTGCAGTCGTCGAGGATCGCCTTGGTGGCGGTGGCGCCGACGCGGGTGACGCCGAGGGCGCGGACGGCGAGGATGCGGTCGAAGCCGCGCACGCCGCCAGCCGCCTTGACCTGGACGCGCGGCGGCGAGTGTTTGCGCATCAGCTTCAGGTCGTCGTCGATGGCGCCGGTGCTGCCGTAGCCAGTGGAGGTTTTGACGAAGTCGGCGTTCAGTTCGCCGCAGATCTCGCAGAGCTTGATCTTGTGCTCGTCGGCGAGGAAGCAGTTCTCGAAGATCACCTTCACGATGGCGCGGTTCGCATGGGCCGCCTCGACGACGGCGCGGATGTCGTCGCGCACACAGGTCCAGTCCTTCGACAGCACCTTGCCGATGTTCACGACCATGTCGAGTTCGACGGCGCCGTCCTTGATCGCCTGCAGCGACTCGGCCACCTTGATCGACGTGACGTGCCCGCCGTGGGGGAAGCCGATCGTGGTGCTGGTCAGCACGGTCGAGCCGGCCAGGATCTCGCTGCACCGCGCGACGTAGTACGGCTTGATGCAGACCGACGCGACGTTGTACTCCTTCGCGAGCTGGCAGCCCTGCTCCAGTTCATCGTCGGTCAGCACCTGCTGGAGCAGCGAGTGGTCGATCATCTTGGCGATCTGCGGGAAGGTGAAGTCGGCCACGGTCGGGTCTCCAAGAAGGATGCGTTTCCTGCTGGTTTACGGAAGCGGCGGCGAGCGGCGACCCGCGAAACCGGCACGGTCCGCCCCGCTTGCCCCGCTTGCCCGACGTTCGGCTTGCATTTTCCGGCGAAAGGGCTATCACACGCTGCCCGAACGTGACGGACGCAAGGTTTCGTCGCGCTTTGGCCGATGATGGAAGAAGCCCCACCGTCCATTTCGGGGCGCCAAGGAGGTTCCCGCCATGCGTGTGAAACTGCTGATCGCCGCCCTTGTCGTCGCCGTCGCGTCGTCGCCCGCCCACGCCCAGCAGAGCTACCCGGCGTCGATGGTCATCAGCGGCGCCGACATCGACGTGCGCAGCGGGCCTGGCGACAAGTTCTATCCCACGTTGAAATTGAAAGCGGGCGACCGCGTCGTCGTGCTGCGCGAAGTGAAGGACAATCCCGGCTGGCTGGCGATCGCGCCGCCGTCCGGCTCGTTCAGTTGGATCGATGGCAAGTATGTGAAGCGCGTGGACAATCAGCAGCTTGGCTACGTCGACGCCGACGCCAACCGCAAGGTGCCGATCCTGCCGGGCAGCTCGCTGGTCAACCAGGAGCCGAACAACGTCAGCCACAACCTGACGGCCGGCTGCATCGTGACCATCGTGCACCAGCCGTTGACGCTGGGAGACACGGTGTGGATCCCGATCAAGCCGCACGTGCAGGAGGAGCGCTACATCCCCGCAGCGGCCGTGCGTCCCACGGCCCAGGTCGTGACGAACCAGAACTGGACGCTCAGCAGCAACTCGCCGACGGGCAACGCGGCGGTGCTGGCGAGTGTTGATCAAGCGGTCCGCGCCGGCAACGTCGATGCCGCCCGGCAGATTCTCAGTAAGGCCGCCTCCGACACCACCGACCCGGCGACGCGCACCTACTACACGAACTATCTCGCGCGATTGAACCAGGGACCGTCGAACGTGCCCGGCATGCCGAACGCGATCCCGGCTAACGGCAGCGGACGCCCCGGCGCGACGACGACCGCGTTCTCGGTGCCGCAAGCGCCGGCGCAGGCGCCCGGTTCGCAGGCGAAGGTCGGCGAGCGGCAGTGGAGCAGCTACGGCACGCTTCAGCCGTCGGATTTGCAGATCGAAGGGCAGTCGGTCTACGTGCTGAAATACGCGACGGGCCAGTACCTGTACGTGACGACGCCGCCCGGCAAGTCGCTGGGGACGTTCGTGGGCCGCAACGTCGCGCTGTACGGCCCGATCCAGTACAGCGGCGACCACCGCAAGATCTACATGCAAGCGACCGATGTCGCCGTGCCGTGATGTCGAAGTGCAACCGCGCAAGCAGAAGGGCGACCGTTGGTCGCCCTTCTGCGTTGGCATCCGGACAACCGGCGCTCAATCCTACGCGAACCACGACGGCATCTGGCCGGCGGCCGGGAGCTTCACGACGCTCACGCTGCTGATCTGCGGGTGCGCGGTCATCTCGTCGATCGCTTCCTTCGGCGGCGGCGCGTCGAGGTTCAGAGCCGCGATCGCCTCGCCGCCGGGCTGCTGCCGGCCGACCGTCATCTGGGCGATGTTGACGTTGAAGCGGCCGAACAAGGTGCCGACGAAGCCGATCAGGCCTGGCACGTCGTGGTGCGTGAACATGACCATGATGCCGTCGAGGAACGTGTCGACGCGGTAGGGGCCGAGTTGCACGAGCCGCAGGTACTGGTTGCCGAAGATTGTCGCGGCGGCGGTGTAGGTTTTCTTGTCGGTCTGCACGTCGGCCTGGAGCAGGTTGCCGAAGTCCCCCTTCTTGGGGCTGCTCTGCACGTTGATTTCGATGCCGCGCTCGCGGGCCAGCACTTCGGCGTTGACGAGGTTCACCTGCTGGTCGAGCCGATTTTCGAGCAACCCGGCCGCGAAGGCGGCGGTCAGCAGCTTCGTGCTGCGGCGTGCGACCTCGCCCCGGAAGTGCAGTTCGACCTTGCGGATCGGTCCCTGACACATCTGCGCGTGCAGCAGGCCAAGCCGTCGCGCCAGGTCGACGAAGTGCTTCATCTCCTGCAGCTCGGTGCGGTCGACGGCGGCCATGTTGACGGAGAACTGCACGACGCCTTTCTGCAGGAAGTCGATGAGCAGCTGTGCCGCTTCCAAGGCGACTGACTCCTGCGCCTCGACGGTGGACGCCCCCAGGTGCGGCGTGACGACCACGTTCGGCAGCTTCAGCAGCGGGTGGTCGGCCGGCGGCGGCTCCTGCACGAACACGTCAAGCGCCGCCCCGGCAAGATGGCCGGACTGCAGCACCGCAGCCAGCGCTTCCTCGTTGATGATGCCGCCGCGCGCGCAGTTGAGGACGCGCGAGCCTTTCTTCATCAGGGCGAGTTCGCGGGCGCCGATGAGGTTGGTCGTCTCGGCGGTGAGCGGGGTGTGGACGGTAAGGAAGTCGCAGCGCTGGACGAGGTCGTCGACGCCACTGGCGCTGTCGATGCCGAGCTTGCTGGCGAAGTCGGGCGAGAAGAACGGGTCGAAGCCGACGACCTTCATGTCGAGGCCGGCGGCGCGGCGGGCGACTTCGCGGCCGATGCGGCCCAGGCCGATGACGCCGAGGGTCTTTCCGGCGAGCTGCGTGCCGACGAACTTGCTGCGTTCCCATTTGCCGGCGTGCATGCTGGCGTCCGCGGCGGCGGTGTGACGGGCCAAGGTCATCAGCAGGGTAATCGTCTGCTCGGCGGTGCTGATCGTATTGCCGCCCGGCGTGTTCATGACGACGATGCCCTTGCGGGTGGCGGCGGCGACGTCGATGTTGTCGACGCCGACGCCGGCACGGACGACCGCACGGAGCTTGCCGGGGTTTTCGAGCAGCTCGGCTGTCACCTGCGTGCCGCTGCGGACGACCATGCCGTCGGCGGCCTGGATCGCCGCTTTCAGCTCGTCGCCTTTGAGGCCGGGGCGGTTGTCGAGTTCGATGCCAGACTGCTTGAGGAGGTCGAGGCCCCCAGTATCGAGTTTGTCGCTGATGAAGATGCGTGGCATGAGCTTGGTCCGATATGTTGAGAGTTTCAAGCCTGCCGCCGTTAGGCGGCACGGGTCGGCGCGTGAAGCGACCCCGCCGTCTAGCGACGGCGGGCTTGATAAGGTGCAAAACGATTTACTTCTGCGCGAAGACGCGCTGGGCGGCGGTGATGCCCTTGCCGAGTTCGACCGGGTGGCCCATCTCGTGCAGGACCAGCTCCACGCCGGAGAGGCCGGCGAGGATGTCGAACTGGTCGATGTAGCCCATGTGGGCCAGGCGGATGATCTTGCCCTTGAGGTTGTCCTGCCCGTTCGCGAGCTTCAGGCCGTACTTCTTTTCGAGCTTCGTCAGCAGCTCCGTGCTGTCGATGTTCGCGGGCATCTTAACCACTGTGAGGGCGTTGTTCGGCTGCGACGCGAACAGTTCCAGCCCCAGCGCCTGGAAGCCCGCCCGGGCGGCGGCGGCGTACTTGGCCTGACGCGCCCAGACGTTCTCGATCCCCTCGGCCAAAATCTTCTTCAGGCTCACCTTCATCGCGCGGATGAGCGTGTGGGCCGGCGTGTATGGCGTGTCGTTCGTTTCGAGGTTCTTGCGGGCTTTTTTCAAGTCGAAGTAGAAGGTGCGCGGATCGGCGTTGGCGTCGATCTGCTTCCACGCCTTGTCGCTGACGGAAAGGAACGCCAGGCCGGGCGGCATCATCAGCGCCTTCTGCGAGCCGGTGCAGAGGATGTCGATCTCCCAGGCGTCGGCACGGCACTCCATCGCGCCGAGGCCGCTGATCGCATCGACCAGGAAGAGGGCAGGGGTGGCGGCGACCAGCTTGCCGAACGCGGCGATGTCGTGGCCGACGCCGGTCGACGTTTCGCTGAGGGTCGAGCAGACCGCGACCGCGTCGGGATGCTCGGCCAAGGCCTTCGCCAGCTGCTCCGGCTGCACCGCCTGGCCGTATGGAACCGAGACGACGACCGCTTCAAGGTGGAACGCCTTGCAGAGATTCTTCCAGCGCTCGCCGAACCGCCCCGCGATCAGGCAGATGACCTTGCTCCCGGCGGCGACGCTGTTGGCCAGCGCCGCTTCGAGCGCACCGGTGCCGGAACTGGTCAGGGGGATGACGAGGTTCTTGGTGCAGAAGATCTGCTGGAGGTCCTTCAGAACCTCGCCGAGCAGGGCGCGAAACTCGGAAGTCCGGTGAAAGACCATCGGTTTCGCGAGTTCGAGCAGGGTTTCTTCGGGGACGGGGGTCGGTCCAGGCGTCAACAAGCGCTGCTTCATTCCAAAGATCCTCAATGCGGAGAGCGGACGATTCCAGGGTCATTGTAAGAATGGGGGGGCGACAGGCAGCGAAAAACCGCCGCCCAGTGACGAAAACCGCAGGGCAGGGGAGGGGGCGACCGCTCGCGTCGGCCCGAATTCGCGAATGCTCGGCGAAATCCGCGCGGCGGGGAAGTGACATTCGACGGGCTGGCGGCATATGATGAACTAGCCTGCCTGCAACCAATTTTCCCAGGAGTCCCACGAATGCACCGATTTCTCTGTCGCACCGCCGCGCTCGCGTTGGCCTGTCTGCTGGGCAGCACCGCGGCCGGCCACGGCCAGGGCAAGACCGAACTGAAGAACACCGGCTGGGGCACCCTGTCCGGCAAGGTCGTCCTGGTCGGCGACATGCCCAAGATCGTCGATCTCACCGACATCATGGCGAAGCACGGCGACAAGGCCTGCTGCCTCGACGCCAAGGCGAAGCCCGGCGAGAAGATCGACCGCACCTGGATGGTCGATGAGAAGACGAAGGGCGTCGCCAACGTCATCATCTTCCTGCGGGCGCCGGACGGGACCTATTTCCCCATTCAGGCGGCGAATAAGGTCCGCAAGGACACCGTGACCATCGACCAGCCGCACTGCGCGTTCGTGCCGCACATCGCGACGCTCTACCCGTCGTACTACGACGGCGCCAAGCAGGTCCCGACGGGGCAGGGCTTCCTCATCAAGAACAGCGCCCCCGTCCCGCACAACATCCGCGCCATCGGCAACCCGCTCATCAACCCCGGCTTCAACGTCACCATCCCGCCCGGCAAGCAGTTCGAGGCAGCCTTCAAGCCCCAGCCGTTCCCCGTCACTCTCAACTGCGACATCCACAACTGGATGTCCGGCAAGGTCATGGTCTTCGACCATCCCTACCACGCCATCACCAAGGAGGACGGCTCCTTCAGCATCCCGAGCGTCCCCGTCGGCGTGAAGCTGCAGATCGTCGGTTGGCACGAGGGCAACGGCTGGGCCATCAAGGGGACCAAGAACGGCGACACCGTCGAGTTCAAGGCCGGCCCCAACAGCTACGACGTCGAGATCGCCGCCCCGAAAGTGCCCGCCAACTAGTCCGACTCGCTTGACGGAGATCACAAGCCCACGGCTTCAACGCCGTGGGCTTTTTCGTTGGCAAGTCGCAGTGCGTCGATTACGCTGGTCCCTTCCTCGCAACCGATTCCCTTTTCCGAGATCGACAATGATGCTTCGCCCGGTTCAGATCGTGTCCTTGCTGATCGCTGGCTTGCAGGCTTCGACGTGTGCCGCACAGGGCGCGCGCAAGCCTCTCGAATCCAAGGAATGGGGCAGCCTGTCGGGCAAAGTCGTCTGGGGAAAAGCCGAACTGCCGGAAATCGCGTCGTTTGTGGCCGACATGCAGAAGCACCCGGACGCCAAGTGCTGCCTCGCGCCGGGTTTGCTGCCGGAGGAGAAGATTGACCGCACCTGGATGATCGATCCGAAGACGAAGGCCGTCGCCAACGTGGTCGTTTTCCTGAAGCCGACGACGGGAACCTATTTCCCGCTCGAAGCCAAGGATCGCAACCGCACCGACACCGTCGTCATCGACCAGCCTCGCTGCGCTTTCCTCTCCTTCGTCACGGCCGTCCACCCGTACTACTACGACGGAGCCAAGCAGGTTCCGACCGGGCAGAAGCTGACGATCAAGAACAGCTCGACCGTGGGCCACAACGTCAACGCGGTCGGCAATCCGCTCGAAGGCAACGCAGGCTTCAACATCCTGATCCCAGCGGGAAGGAGCATCGAGCATCTCTTCAAGCCAGGACGCAACGCGATCCCCTTCACCTGCAACCTCCATCCCTGGATGAGGGGCTACGTCTTCGCGTTCGAGCACCCGTACTACGCGATCACCAAGGCCGACGGCACGTTCACCATCCCGCGCGTCCCTGCCGGCGTCGAGCTGCAGGTCGTCGGCTGGCACGCGGGCGCCGGCTGGGTCGTCAACGCGAGCAAGGACGGCGCGAAGCAGACGCTGAAGGCGGGCGAAAACACCTTCGACATCACCGTGAAGTGACTGCGGCGGACTACAGCCGGTTGCTGTACTTCTTCGACTTGCGGCCGTAGACGGGGACGACGGTCTTCGGCGCTTCCGGCGTCGAGACACGCGGGACGAAGGTCTGGAAGCCTTCGATGCCGTCGACGGTGATTTCGCGGTTGATGAAGTGCTCGATGCGGGTCAGCTCGTCGCCCTGCTCGGGGAGGGCGAACGTGATCGCGATGCCGTCGAGGCCCATGCGGCCGGTGCGGCCGATGCGGTGGACGTAGTTCTCCGGGTCTTCCGGCAGGTCGTAGTTGATGATGTGCGAGATCCCCTTGACGTCGATGCCGCGGCCGACCACGTCGGTGGCGACGAGAAAGGTGATCTTGCCCTCGCGGAAACCCTTCATGATGCGGTCGCGCTGCGACTGCTGCAGGTCGCCGTGCATGGCGGCCGCGTTCAGCTGGTGGTCGCTCAGCTTCTCGTACAGCGCCTGCGAGCCGATCTTGCGCTCGCAGAAGATGATGCACTGGCGCGGCTTCTCGCGCTCGATGAGGCGCAGCAGCAGCTCGAACTTGTTGTGCGAATCGACCGTGAAGTACGACTGGCTGATCTTGTCCACCGTCGGCTTCTTCGGCGAAACCTGGAGATGGTAGACCGGCTTGCGCATGTAGCGCTTGGCGAGCTTGAGGACCGGGTCGGGCATCGTCGCGGACAGCAGCAGCGTCTGCCTGACTTCGGGGCAGCGGCGCAGGATCTTGGCGATGTCGTCGCGGAAGCCGAAGTCGAGCATGCGGTCGGCTTCGTCGAGGACGGCGAAGCGGATCTTCGCCAGGGACAGGGTGCCGCGCGAAAGGTGGTCGAGGACGCGGCCCGGCGTGCCGGCCACGAGGCTGCAGCCGCGCTTGAGCGCGTTGGCCTGGGGTCCGAACTTGGTGCCGCCGTAGATGGCGACGACGTCGCAGCCCTGGTGCGGCGAGATCTTCTTGGCTTCCTCGAAGACCTGCACGGCGAGTTCGCGCGTGGGGACGAGGATGACGCCGACCGGCTCGCCCTGCTCGCGCGGGTGCCAATGGTTGAGGAAGGGGATGAGGTAGGCGGCGGTCTTGCCTGTGCCGGTCTGGGCTTGGCCGATCACGTCGTAGCCCGCCAGCACTTTCGGGATGAACGCGGTCTGGATCGGCGTCGGCTTGAGGTAGCCGGTCGCGTCGAGCCGATCGACGACGTAGGAGTTCAGGCCCATGGCGCGGAAGTCAACGGGGCGCGCCGCCGGTGCGGTCTCAGTGGTCAAACGAACCTCCAGGAACGATTGCTAAATATGCCAAGCGAAGAGGCTCGGCCTCGGCGGAATGGATCGTCGCGGACGAGGCGTAGAGGGGTGCCGGCGGTTGAGCGCCGTTCAGGCGTCTCGGGTCCGGCGTGCAAACGCTTGGCGCTGCCATGTTTTCATCGACCCAGTCAGTTTAATTTTTTCCCCGCCCCCTGTCCAGTGGCACGGGGATTTCCATAGCGCGACCCCGCCGCCATCGACCCGCCGACCACCTTGCGAGCGGCGGGGCGGACTTGTAAATTGACGGTTGTGTTCGGATCTTGTGAGACTTTGGCGTCGTTGCAACGGAGCCTGGCGATGGCCATCCCGCACCATGTGCTGCCCTTCGAGAAGGACATCTACGAGCTGGAGCAGCTTCTCGCGCAGCTCGAAAGCAACGCGACCCCCCAGG
>JAYSSW010000924.1:0-6208 GCA_043720335.1 Planctomycetia bacterium | reverse complement strand
GCCAGCTTACGCTGGCCGTTCGCCTGAACGCCGAAACCTCTTTGCGACCATCCCATGACGCCGCGCGACGCGATTCTTGGCAGCTTGCTCGGCACGGCGCTCGGCGACTCCGTCGGGCTGTGGTGCGAAGGGATGTCGCCGCGCCGGCAGCGTCGCTTCCACGACGGGCCTGCCCGGCAGCGCTTCCTGTTCGGCAAGGGCTGGGCCTCCGACGACACCGAGCACGCCCTGATGGTCGCGCAGGCGCTGCTCGTCTCGGCTGGCGACCCGGCGAAATTTCAACGCAGCCTCGCCTGGAGGCTGCGCGGCTGGCTGCTCGGCGCTCCCGCCGGCATCGGCTTCGCCACGCTGCGGGGCTGCCTCAAGCTCTGGCTCGGCTTCCCCCCGTCGCGCAGCGGCGTCTTCTCGGCGGGCAACGGGCCGGCCATGCGGGCCGGCGTCCTCGGCGTCTGCTTCGGCGACGACCCGCCCCGCCTGCGCGAACTGGTCCGCCTCTCGACGCGCATGACGCACACCGACCCGAAGGCGGAGTTCGGCGCCCTCGCGGTCGCCTGTGCCGCCCATGTCGCGGCCACTTGCGACAGCGACTTGGCGGAACGGCTGGTCGCGATGCTGCGTGAAGCGATCCCCGCGACGGAGCATGAATTCTTCGACCTGCTCACGCGGACCCTGGCGAGCGTGCGCGGCGGCGAATCGACGGAGACGTTCACCCACGCGCTGGGGCTGCAGCGCGGCGTGACCGGCTACATCTACCACACGCTGCCGGTCGTGCTGCACGCCTGGCTTTCGCAGCCGCGCGACTTCCGTGCGGCGGTCAGTGCGGTGGTGAAGCTGGGGGGCGACAGCGACACGACGGGCGCCATCCTGGGGAGCATCGTCGGCGCCGGGGTCGGCCCGGCGGGGCTGCCGGCCGACTGGCTGGGCGACCTGTGGGAATGGCCGTGCGGCGCCGCGTGGATCGAGACCGCCGCCAGCCGCCTCGCCGAGATGCGCGCCACGCACTCGCCGCAGCCGACGGTCGCGGTGAACTGGCCCGGCCTGGCGGTGCGCAACGCGGCCTTCGCCGTGGCCGTGCTGGCGATGGGCTTCCGCCGCCTGCTGCCGCCGTACTGACGGCGTCAGGTGGCCTTGCGCCTCCGCCACAGCCGCCGCAAGCCGTCGAGTCCCGCGACGCCGCCGGCGAGCGCGCCGACCAGCAGCGGCAGGTGTCGCGTCGCGTCGTCGCTGCGCCAGATCAGCCGGCCCTCGCGGTCGTAGACGTGGCAGTGGCACCTGCGAGCGCCCACTGCGCCATTCGCCTGCGGGCTGAACCAATCTTTGAGCTTTTCGACCCCGTCTTCTAAACGGCTCATTCCGGGAAAATTCACAGCGACGACATGGCCGCTGTCGAGGATCTTCAAATAATTCCATTCAACGGGGACCACCACCTTGCCGACGCGGTTCACAATCCCCCATTCGTCGTTACTGCTAACTTTGGCCAAGTCGGCTTTGGTGAATGCTTCAACGCGATTCCAGACCGCAGGGATTACTACCTCACCGCGAAGGTTAATCCACCCCCATTTCCAATCAGTCGCGATGATCGCCATGTCTCCAGCATCGAAATTCGGCAGGCCCTCCCCAAACGGTGTCTGCACTGTTTTTCCAGCGCGGTCGACGACGCTCCATTGGCCGTTGTTTTTGGCATAGGACAGGCCAAGCTTCGTAAACTCACTGATGTAGTCCCAGGCCAGCGGGATCACCACTTTGCCCTGCCGGTCGATCCAGCCGTACTTGCCGTTTTTTTCGACACCGGCCATGTCCTCCTCGTCGAATTCAGTGGAACTGCTCCAGTGGAGGGGGAGCACGACTTTGCCCGTGCGGTCGATCCAGCCGTACTTGCCGTCTTTGCCGACCGCAGCCATGCCTTTGGAGTCGAACGATTCTGCTTCTTTCCAAACCAGAGGAATGACGACTTTGCCCGTGCGGTCGATCCAGCCGTATTTGCCGTCTTTGTGGACTGCGGCCATGCCTTTGGAGTCGAACGGTTGTGCTTTCTCCCAAACCGGGGGAATGACGACTTTGCCCGTGCGGTCGATCCAACCGTGCCTGCCTTCGTCGCTCAGGACATGTGCCAAGCCATTCTCGCTAAACTTGCTCGGGTGATACCAAAGCACCGGGATCACGATGTTTCCATCGCGGTCAATGCAGCCCCATTTCGATTCCTTCCGCACAAAGGCAAAGCCGGCAGAATCGAAGTCCACCGTTTCGTCCCATTCGGCCGCGATTACCACCTTTCCCTCGCGATTGATCCAGCCCCAGTGTTTGCCTTTTTGGACACGAGCCATGCCGAGCGAATCGAACGCCTCGGCCATGTCCCATTCGCCAGGAATCGCGACACGGCCGTCGCCGTTGACGTAGCCGTAGAGCCTGTCGCGGAAGACGACCGGGATCAGCACGTCGCGCGACAGCGGGCGGAAGTGCCACGCGGCGCACGCGGCAGTGACCAGTGCGCCGAGGACGACGGGGCGGAGCAGCCAGCGGATCGCGGGACGCAGGTTCATCCGCACAGTCTACCCGCTCGGTCGGCCGCGTAGCGAGCCGATTCTCGCGATCCCCCGTGTCATTTCGGGCAGGCGGCGCCACGACGAGGGCGCGTCGCACTTCCCGCTTCGAACGCAGCGCAGCGAGGTCACGGCTTGCGGGCGAAGCGGAGCGTGACCGGGTCGAACACGACGTTGGAGGCGAGCAGCGTGCCGAGCGCCGCCGGCAGCGACTCAAGGGCGTGGTGCATGTCGTCGAGCGTGAGCAGCTCCAGGTGCAGCTCCCCCTTGCCTCGCTTGCGGAGGTAGAAGCGGCCGGCGTGCTGCTGGTCGCTGCGCAGGAGCGAGTTGGCCGCCGTCGGCGGGTCGAGGCGGGCGAGCAGGACGCGGTCGATCTCGATGCCGTAGTGGTGCGGCTCGCGGCCGACCAGCTTCAGCACCTCGCGGATCGGCGTCTGGTCGAGCCGGCGGCGCTTCGCCTCGATCCAGTCGGCGTGGCGGGGGGCCAGCGACGACTGGACCAGCTGGCCGATGGCCGAGCCGATCACCCCGCCCAGGAGCATGCCGAGGTTCGCCCCGAAGCGGTTGCCGTATTTCACCTTCTCCGGCCCGAGGTCGATCACCAGCAGCTCCTCCGGCAGCACATAGACCCTGCGGATGCGAGGATCGTCCGGCTTCGTGCAGTCGCGCGCGTGGAAGAACAGCGGCTCGACGACCGGCCCGTGACGCGAAGTCGGCACGCTCTCCGCGCGACGGCGCGGCGACTCGCGCGGTTCTTCTCGCGGAAACGCCGATGGCGGCAGTTCCGCCTGGATCGCCGTCGGCGTCGACACCAGCGCTGGCTCGACCAGGTCGTCGTCAGGCAGCGGCGGCGGCAGCGCGGGCCGGCGGCTCGCCGTGGCGGTGGGATGTGTGGCCGCGTCGTCGGGCGCCGGGTCGGACAAGCGGCGCTGGGGCTTAGGCTCGGCGCCCTTGCGGCCCAGCAGCAGGAAGAAGCCGATCCCCACCGACAACGACACCCCGCCGACGACCGCCGCCGACAGCCAGGGCGACGCCTCGGCCTGGCGGCGCTTCGCCTTCTTCTTCGCCGGCACGTGTTCCTCGATATCGTCGTCCGCGTCCGCGGCTTTCTGGTTCCTCTCCTGGGGCGGCTTCGCGCCGTCCTGCGCGTCGGCGCCCGTGCTGGCCGCGAGCAGCAGCGCCACCACGACGAATCCCCACGCCCGAACCGAGTTCCCGGCAAGCATCGCGACCCCTCCCGTCATTGCGTTGCTGAAAGGTAGCACGCAAAACGCCGCCGCGCCTGCTTCACGCGAATCGGGCCGCCGGTCATTTTCACTCCGCCCGGTTGCGGCCGCGCGGGAAGCTGCTATCCTGGAGCGTTGGCTTTCGCATGGTTTGTCGCAGGATGGCTCGCATGGCCCCCGAACATGGCCGACTTTCGCTCGAAACCCTGGAGGCGAGGCTCACGCCGGCGGCCACGGTGTCGCTCGTCGGCTCCACCATCGCCATCGTCGGCGACGCCTGGAACAACTCCGTCCTCTGCGAGATCCGCGGCGGGCTGCTCGCCGTCGATGTCGTCTCCACCGCGACCGGCCAGCCCACGCAGCGCTTGTCGCGCACCTTCAACCCGGCCAACGTCTCCTATGTCCAGTTCCTCGGCCACGCGGGGAGCGACTCCTTCAACAACCGCCTCAACTACCGCTCCTACGCCGACGGCGGGCTGGGCAACGACGCCTTGCGCGGCGGCGGCGGCGACGACACCTTCCAGGGAGGCGCCGGCAACGACGCCCTCCTGGGCAGCGCCGGCAACGACAACCTCTACGGCGGCCCCGGCGACGACTCCCTCCTCGGCGGCCTCGGCAGCGACGGCCTCTTCGGCGGGCCCGGCGCCAACCGGCTCCAGGGGGACGCCGGCAGCGACCGCTTCCTCCAGGTCGTCGGCAGCCTCAACCCCGCCGACGCCCGACTCGAGGACGCCGTCCTCTACTTCCGCAACGGCGACCGCGCCTGGAACGCCACCGAGATCGAATGGGTCGACTTCGGCCTGCGCCTGCTCCACCAGCGCACCGGCAACGACAAGCTCCTGCAGCGCGCCGACGGCGCCGCCCTCACCTTCATCCGCAACCTCTCCTACCCCAGCGCCGACGGCGGCGCCACCTACGCCCTCAACAACGAGGACGGCACCATCGAGCTGTTCAACCCCGCCTTCGCCGACCGCACCACCGCCGCCATCACCGCCGTCCATGAGATCGGCCACAACTGGGACGACGAGCAGCCCCGCTACCGTGCGTGGCTGCAGCTGTCGGGCTGGACGCCGACGCGCGGGCCGACGGCGCTGTACGCGCCCAGCGCCGACGGCCAATGGTGGCATCTCCGCTCCGCCCGTTTCGCCGACGCCTACGGCCGCACCAACCCCTTCGAGGACTGGTCGAGCAGCTGGGAAAGCTACTTCACGTTCCGCTACGGCTTCCTGCCCGACAACCAGGGATTGAACGTGCTGCCGACCGCGAAGACCAGCCACCTCGACGCGTTCTTCACGGCGCTGAGCTGATCGAAGGTTGGCGGTTCATGCGGTCTGCGGGACTCAATCCACGCAGCACGACGCGCCGTCCAGATCAGCGCTGCGGCGATCCGCAGGTGCCGCGACACGGCTGGGGTCGCCGAAGTTCAGGCCCCAGGCGTGGTCGTGCTCCTGGCGTTCCCTCTTGCCCATGCGCGAGCGGATCAGGTTGACGGTGTACGCGCCGAAGGCCTCGCCTTCGATGACGTACATCCAGTCGTCGATCTCGTCGAGGCGCAGGCGCACGGAGTCGCCGACATGGTACGTCTTCAGCTCGTTGGGCGAGTTCAGCAGTTCGCCGGTGATGAACTGGCCGTCGAAGTCGACCTCGCCGATCCACATGTGCTCGACTTCACGATCCGTGCGGGTCGGCCGGCCGCCGTCGGCGAAGGGGGCTTTGACGCTCGCCAAATCGAGCGCAGGGATGATCCGGCGGCGTTCCCAGGCGATCTCGCGACAGAAGTAGCGGAACGTCTCGGCCGCCTGGCGGTAGCAGGCCTGCATCGCGGGATCGTCGTCGTCGAACCGGAATACAGGGGAATCGCTCATGGGGTCGATGCTCCGGGCTTGTGGCATGAGAACGGCGCCTCGATTATGGAAAGGCCCGACCTTGGCCGCAAGGGGAAATCGCTGCGCTTCCACGCCGCTCCAAGCGTCGAATCCCGGAAAACCGCTTCGACTTGCCACGCATTTTTTGACAAGCGGGGAGGACCGACGCACAATAGACGAGGTTGGATGCCGTCGCATCGCAGCCGCGTCTTCCCGCTTGGGCAGAAGAGGAGCCTCGGCATGCCTGTGGACAGCTTGAGGCAGCAGATGCAAACCATTGGCGACTACGACCTTCTGGACAAGATCGCGGAAGGCGGCATGGGGACGGTCTACAAAGGCCGGCACCGCGACGGCGGCCCGCTCGTGGCCATCAAGGTTGTCCCGGCGCACATGGTGTCGAATCCGATCTTCATGAAGCGCTTCGAGCAGGAGTACGTCGCCGCCAAAGCGCTCGATCACCCGAACATCGTTCGTGCCATCGACTTCGGGAAAGAGAACGGCAACCCGTACCTGGTGATGGAGTACGTCGAAGGAGAATCGCTGGGCCAGCGTCTGGAGCGCGAGATCCGTTTGACCG
>JAYSSW010000923.1:0-2958 GCA_043720335.1 Planctomycetia bacterium | reverse complement strand
GCTGTCCCTGGGCTTTCATCATTTTTGAATCTTCCGACGTGGGATAACCCCTCACCCCCAACCTCTCCCCGTAAGGGGGAGAGGGGAGCAAAACGACTACCCCCCGCAGCAGCTCTTCGCCGCCATCACCAGCCCCTTCTTCTTCGACGGCGGCACGTCGTTGGCGGGGTTCGCGTCGAAGAAGCCGTTCGGCTTCAAGAGGAAGCCGATGTACGCCGTCGGCATCACCGGGTAGTCCTCGGCGCGCGCGACGTGCGTGTGGCCGAACGTGTACCACAGCACCACGTCGGTGTTCGCGATCGCGCGGTCCTGCGCGGTCCAGCGCGGCAGGCCGTCGCCGCCGTGGCTCTGGTTCGGGTAGTTGCCTGCCGCGTGCATCTCACTTGGGTTGAACGGCGTCACCCAGACGTGGTGGTCGACGAAGCCGGCCCGCTTGCGCCACCAGGCGGATTTTGAAGCAAACGGGAAGCAGTTGTCGCCGGGGAAGAACTTGTAGCCGACCGGCTCGCCCATCGCGCTATGGACGTTCGGGTTGACGATCTTCCAGGTGCGGGCCGTCTCCAGGCTCAGGTTGCCGCACGCCTGCTTCTCGGTTTCCAGCGTTGTCGCCTTGGCGGCGAAGGCGTTGTGGTACGGGTTGGCGGGGCCTTCGTCGTCGGCGACCATGTCGATGCGCTGGACCGAGTTTTTGACACCGTCGATGTCAAAGTCGAGACGCATGTTGAAGAAGTGCTGGTGGTTCGGGGCGTACAGCAGCGGGGCGATGAGCGTGCCGTACGGTGAAGACTCGCCGGGCCGCAGCACGCCGAGCGAGAGGATGCCGGTCAGCTTCATCTCGAACTGGATGTTGCCGTCCTGGTAGAGATACCAGAAGAAGCCATACTCGTAGTTTTCGACGGTCGCGACAAATGAAATAACGAGCCGTCGTGACCGGCGCACCTCCGGCGTGTTCAGCCGGCGGTCGGTGTGCTTCCAGAGGATGCCGAAATCCTCCTCGTGCATGCACACGGCGTTCTTGATCGTCAGCGGATCGCCTCGGCTGGTGCAGAGATGCCCGTCGAAGTAGCGGATCAGGCCGAGGCAGTCGCAGCCCAGCTCCAAGCTGTTCGCGCACATGCCCAGGCCGTACTCGCCGGCGTCGAAGGCGTTCTTGCGGGCCTGCTGCGGCGCCGGGTCGCCGTAGGGGACGACCATCTCGGACAAAGAGCCCCGATAGAGGATCGAGCGTTTCCTGCCGTGGTCGTCGTAGCAGAGGTGGTTGAGCGTCAGCCCTTCGCGGGCGTTGAAGCCGATGACGAAGCTCCAGCGCTGCCAGGTCACCGCGTAGCCGTCGACCTCGAAGCTCGGCCCGTCGGGCTGGCTGATGTCGAGCGGCTTGATGTCGCTGCGCTGATGGGGTACGCGGTCGGCGGCGTAGTTCGCCTGACCCGGCGGCAGCGGCCAGGCGCCGTGCTCCTCGACGCGGATCACCTTCATGAGATTGAGGTCGACGACCGGCCGCAGCCCCTCGATCGGCTTGGCGTAGCCGTTGTCGGTCGGATCGGCGCGCAGGAAGCAGAGCGGCCGGGCGAGGCGGCGCGTGCGGTCCTCCTCGCTGCCGTAGTTGCCGGCGCTCCAGATGTCGACCATGACGAGCGACGTATCGTCGATGCCATAGTGCTTCTTGAGCGCCGCCTTGAACTCCGGGCTGGCCAGCACCGCTTGCTCGCACTCGACCTGCTCGTCCGCCGTCATGGTCGGCTGCGCGCCGGGGATGTGCGTCCACGTCAGCAGCTTGCGGTCGGTCAGCGACAGTGTCGTCTCGTAGCACGCGTTCGTCGCATTGTCGAACAGCACCGCCGCCGCCTCGCGCCGTATCGGCTCGGCGCCGGTGAATGCGTGGACGAACGCCTTGTCCGGCTCCTTCAGGCTGACCGACACGAAGCGCGTCGTCGGCGTCGCTTTGCCGTGGTCCTTGAGCAGCGCCACCGCGAGCTTCACCTCGTCGGCCGTCAGCGGTTCCAGGGGATGCTTGATCGTCATGGTTTCGCCATCCGTTCGATTCGGGAGAGATGGCGTCCATCGTATTCCAGCGGCCCGACGCCCGCAAAAGCAATCCGTCATGAAATCCGAGACGAACCGCAGGGAGCGGCGGAACCACGCGGGGACGTGGTGTCATTGGCTTGCCGTTTAGCGCCCGCAGTATCGAGGCGGCATCAAAATCGCGCGGCGGCGACCGGGCTCCGAACCTGCGTTTCTCATCCCGCCTGGCCTTGCGGGCGCTAAACGGGGAGGGGAAGCTGCATTCTCTTTTCACGATTCCCGCGCGCGCAACCGCCACCACCATCGTCTATTTGGGTATGACGCTCTCCGAAACCGATGAAACCCTGGTGCTGGGCGCCCAGCGTGGCGACAAGGCCGCGTTCGAGGAGCTGGTGCGGCGCACGTCGCGGCTGGCGTGGGCACGCCTCTACCTCGAGACCGGCGACGCTCATCAGGCGGAAGATCTTCTCCAAGAAACGCTGCTGACGGCGTACCGCAACCTGCGGCAGCTGACCGAGCCGGCGAAGTTTCGCGGCTGGCTGCTGCGCATCGCCCAGAACGCCGCCATCGACGCCTCGCGCCGGCAGCAGCGCCGCAAGCGCACGCCCCCCGACCATGTCAGCAGCCTGGCCGCGTTCCGGCAGGCGTCGACGGCGCCGCCCCCCGACGAGAAGGCCGAACGCGACGAGCTGCGCGAGCAGGTGCTGGGCGTGTTGCGCGGCCTGCCCGAAGAGTACCGCTTGCCATTGACCATGCGGCACCTGATGGGCGCCGACCACGAAACCATCGAACGCCAGCTCGGCCTGACCAACGGCGCCCTGCGCGGCCTGCTCCACCGCGGCATGAAGCTGCTGCGCGACGAACTCAAGCAGAAGCTGGGCGACTCGTACTTGTCCTCTTTTTCCAACCACTAACCCTGAGCGCAAGCGAGGGGAT
>JAYSSW010000922.1:0-2959 GCA_043720335.1 Planctomycetia bacterium | reverse complement strand
CTCGTGCGCGCCGCCGGCGAGCGCGTCCGCCGCTTCGGCAAAGCACGCGCCACCCGCTACGCCCTCGCTAGGCCAGTGCCCGGACTCGGCGACCGCTTGCCTCTTTTCCGGATCGACGAGCATGGAGCGTCACGCCCCTTCGACACATTGCATCTGCTCGCCAGCGACCATTGCTGGCTGGAGCGCGAAGCGGGAGGCGGGACCGTCTTCGCCGGGCTGCCGCCGCTGGCGTGGGACATGTGCCCGCAGGGGTTCCTGGGGCGCGGCTTCGCGGCCCGCTGCCCCGACCTGGAACTGCCGCGCCGCCTCGCCGACTGGAACGACGATCATCGTCTCGCCGCGCTCGCCCGGCGCGGCGAGGACTGCGTCGGCGACCTCGTCCTTGGCGCCGAGTCGTTCGACCGCTGGATCGTGTCGGATCCGAAGGTCCGCACGCGGCGGCAGTATCCGCAGCTCGCCCGCACGGCGCTGACGCAGCAGCCCGGCTCGTCGGCCGGCGGCGAGCAGCCGAAGTTCGCCGCCCGCGTCAGGGCCGGGCATGTGCTGGTCAAGTTCGCGCACGACGAAGCTGGCGCCGCAGCGGCGCGCTGGCGCGACCTGCTGATCTGCGAATGCGTCGCGCTGGATGTGGTCCGCGCGGCCGGGATTCCCGCCGCCGCCGCGACGTGGTTCGACCGCGAGGGAACCCGGTTCCTGGAAGTGGCTCGCTTCGACCGCGTCGGCGAGCGAGGCCGGCGCGGCGTCGTTTCGCTCGGAGCGCTCGACACGCAGCACTACGGCATGCGCGACAGCTGGACGAAAGCCGCCCTGCGCATGCTCGCCGAGCCGTGCGGCAGCATCGACCCCGTTGACCTGCGCCGCCTGCGCTGGCTCGACGTGTTCGGCGAACTGATCGGCAACAGCGACCGGCATTTCGGCAACGTGTCGTTCTTCACCGACCACGCCGAGCGGCCAACGCTTCAACTCACCCCCGTCTACGACATGCTGCCGATGGCCTTCGCCCCCGAAGGAACCAGCATCGTGGAGAGGCCGTTCGCGCCGCGCCCGCCGAGCGCCGACACGCTGGACGTCTGGCACGACGCCGCGAAGCACGCGCTGGCCTACTGGCGCCGGCTCGCGAAGACGCCGGAGCTGAGCCGGGGCTTCCGCGCGATCGCGTCGCGCTGCGGCAGCGACATGGCGACCCTACTCCAGCGTCACGCAGCGACCGCGCCGGGCGACTGACCGCGCCAGCGCCGCCACAACCTCCGCAGCCCGTCCAGCCCCGCGACGCCGCCGGCGAGCGCGCCGACGAGCAGCGGCAGGTGCCGCGTCGGGTCGTCGCTGCGCCAGACCAGCCGGCCTTCGCGGTCGTAGACGTGGCAGAGGTACACGAATCGGATCTCGTCGGGGTTCGCGGGGCCATGCAGCCACGCCATGGCTTTCTCAACCCAGAGGTCGATCGCGGTGGGATCGACGACCTTGGAGGCAACGACATGGCCGCCACGTTGGTTGTCCTGGATGGCCAATCGTTCCCATTCGCAGGGAACCACGAGTTTTCCTTGGCGGTCGATCACTCCCCAATGTGCGACTTTCGCAACGCCTGCCAGGCCCCGGTCCTTGAAGTCTTCGATATTGCCCCAAACACAGGGAACGACCATTTCGCCAGCCCGGTTGATGCAGCCCCAATGCTGGTCCGATCCCACGCGAGCCATTCCTTCGGCGTCGAAATCGCCATCGATTCTCCACTGGACCGGGATCACGATCTTGCCGGTGCGGTCGATCCATCCGTACTCCGTGCCATTCGAGACTTTCGCCATGCCGGCGTTGTCGAAGTCCCATGCATCTTTCCAAGCGGGAGAGATGACGACGGTTCCCTTCCGGTTAATCCAGCTAAATTTCTGCTCCTTGTACACGCGCGCCATTTCATGCCGATCGAAGTCGGACACAACGCCCCACTTGAGCGGCAGAGCGATTTTTCCACTGCGGTCGATCCAGCCCGATCTTTTGTTCTTGATGACGGGAGCCAGCCCGGAATCGCTGAAACTTCCCGCGTGGTCCCATTCCAGTGGGATCGTTGTCTTTCCGTTTCGGTCGATCCAGCCCCATTTTCCGTCTTTGCTCACCGCAGCCATACCGAGAGAGTCGAAATTCAAGACTTCGTCCCAGGTGAAGGGCAGAATCGCTTTCCCCGCCCGGTCGATCCAGCCGGCTTTTCCGCCTTTTGACACGCACGCTAGGCCGTTCGATTCAAAAGAGAACTCGTTGTCCCAAGCTGCGGGCAGCACGATTTTCCCCTGGTGATCGACGATTCCCCATTTCCCCGCTTTCTGCACGCAGGCGAAACCATCTGCCTTGAACGGCAAGACAAGATCCCATTCGATCGCGCCCGCCAGCTTGCCCTTGCGATCGATCCAGCCAAATCGATCGTTGCGCCTGACTTCGGCCAGTCCGAATCGATTGAAATTCTCCGCTTCGTCCCAATCACCTTTTGAGATGGTGAGACGACCTGCGTCGTTGATGAACGCATCGCTGCCATCGCGAAGTTTCACGCGTATCAGCACGTCGCGAGACAGCGGGCGGAAGTGCCAGGCGGCGCACGCCAGCGCGACGAGGGCGCCGAGGACGACGGGGCGGAGCAGGCAGCGGATCGCGGGGCGCAGGTTCATCGGAGCAGTCTACCGCAAGCCGGCCGGACGTGGCGAGCGAATTTCCGGCTGCGGCGACTTTGCCGGTTGGCGGATTGAAGGGGTTTGCGGGGCGATGGGCGAGCTTTCGCGTGCGCGGAAGGGGGAAGTTTGGGCAAGTCGTTCGGCGAGACGAGCCGAAGAATGGGAGGTCGAACGCTGACGCGTGGGCAGTCCGGGAGTCATGGCGAATTTTCGCCGACCCTGCGGGCCGCGCGATCCCCGAAGGTTCTTCCCACCGCAATGAACGCCTCGGCCCGCCCGCCTTGGCCGCACCACCTGAGGAGTCTCAT
>JAYSSW010000921.1:0-6231 GCA_043720335.1 Planctomycetia bacterium | reverse complement strand
GTTGAAAGAGGTCTTCGCCCCTGGCGCAAATCTCATGCCGAATTCGCCTGATGTTTTCGGTACTCCTAAAACGAGTGCCATTGCCCTGCCGGTCGCGGTTCCTTCCGCTGCGCGGACCTGACTTGCGAGGCGTGGCGGCTCTACAATAGCGGCATCGAGGAAAGTCCCGTTGGAATGGGTACGCCATGCTGCTGCTCAGTTGCTCGCATTTGACCCGAGGATACGACGCCGAACCGCTGTTCGAGGATCTGGAGTTCGAGCTGTACGCTGGCCAGCGCGTCGGCCTGGTCGGCCCCAACGGCGCCGGCAAGACGACCCTCCTCAACCTCCTCGCCGGCCTCGACCAGCCCGACCGCGGCGACGTGCGCCTGCACGCCGGCGCACGCATCGCCCTGCTGCGCCAGGCGCCCGAGTTCCTGAAAGGCAAGCCGCTCTTCGAGGAGACCAGGAGCGCGCTGGCCGACATCCTCGCCGCCCACGACGACATGGTGAAGACCGCCGACGCCCTGGCCCACTCGACCGATGAGAGCGAGAAGAAGACGTTGTTGGCCCGTTTCGAGCGGCTCAACGAGATGCTGCGCCACCACGACGCCTACAACGTCGACCACCGCGTCGAGGAGGTGCTGGACGGCCTCGGCTTCCGCCGCGCGGACTACGACCGTCCGCTGGAGACGTTCAGCGGCGGGCAGCAGAGCCGGGTGATGCTGGCGAAGCTGCTGCTGTCGGCGCCCGACGTGATGCTGCTCGACGAGCCGAGCAACCATCTCGACATCGCCGCCACGCGCTGGCTGGAGGACTACCTCGCCAGGCAGCCCGAGGCGATGATCGTCGTCAGCCACGACCGCTACTTCCTCGACCGCGTCGTCACCAAGGTCTTCGAGCTGCACGCCCAGCGCATCAACGTCTACCCCGGCAACTACCAGGCGTACTGGCGCCTGCGCCGCGAGCGTTTCGAGCAGCAGCTCAAGCAGTACGAGACGCAGAAGGAGCACATCGAGAAGCAGGAGGAGTACATCCGCCGCGTCCACTACGGCCAGCTCAGCAAGCAGGCGCAGTCGCGCAGGAAAGCCCTGGAGAAGGTGGAGCGCGTCGAACGCCCCACCTGGATCGAGACGCCGCACATGCACTTCGGCGAGGTCCGCCGCGCCGGCGACTACGTCCTCAACGTCGACAACCTCGCCAAGAGCTACGACCTGCCGCTCTTCGACCATCTCACGTTCGGCCTGAAGCGCGGCCAGCGGCTCGGCGTCATGGGGCCCAACGGCTGCGGCAAGACGACGCTCCTCAGGGTGCTCCTCAAGCAGGAGCTGCCCGACCAGGGGATCGTCGACCACGGCCACCTCGTCCACTTCGGCTACTACGACCAGCATCTGCAGACGCTCGACGGGACCAAGCCGGTCATCCGCGCCGTCTGGCCCCCCGACGATCCCAGCGCTACCGAGCAGGCGATGCGCGACCTGCTGGCCCGCTTCGGGCTGGTCGGCGAGCAGGCCTACCAGCCGGTGGATCAGCTCAGCGGCGGCGAGCGCAGCCGGGCGGCGCTGGCGAAGCTGGTCGCGCTGGGGGTCAACGTGCTGGTGCTCGACGAGCCGACCAACCACCTCGACCTGTGGGCCTGCGACGCGCTGGAGCAAGCGATGCTCGCCTACGAAGGCAGCGCCATCGTCGTCAGCCACGACCGCTACTTCCTCAACCGCGTCGTCGATCTGCTGCTCGTCTTCGAGGGCGACGGCCGGGTGCAGGTCATCTACGGCAACTACGAGACCTACGAGCGGATGCGGCTGCTGCAGATCGACGAGGACCGCTCCAAGAACAAGAAGAAGGAGGAGAAGGCCGCAGCCCCGGCGTCGCCACGCGCCGCCGCGCCGAACGCGAAGGGGAAGCGGAAGCGCAAGTTCCCGTACCGCAAGGTCGAGGACCTGGAGGCGGAGATCGCGGCCAAGGAGACGCTTTTGAAGGAGCTGGAGGAGAAGCTGGCGTCGGTCGAACTGTACCGCGACCCCGACCGGATGCGCGAAACGATGAAGCAGTTCGAGGAGCTGAAAGCCAAGCTGCCGACGCTGTACGAGCACTGGGAGGAAGCCCAGGAACTGAACTGACCGCGCGGCGGCGCGGCGATGGGAAGCCCGCGTGAAACCGCCCCGGAAAACCCTCGTCGCAACCCCTTTTTTCGCAAAGGCTTGCGCCGCGTTTTCCGCGCAATGAAAAAGTGGGGAATTCTCGCGGCCGCCTCTTGCCGAACGAAAGCCCAAACAGAACATGTTCCTTGTCCCCTGTCAACGATCCGGGCCTGGCCAAGGCCGGGGCGACGCCCGGCCAAGCGGGCTTGAAAAATCCAGGCGATGCGCGGCATGATGGCGCATCCGTGACGGCGCATTCGTCGCGGGAGGAATCTTCCGCACCGTGGCGACGGCGAAGCGGCGCCCTCCGCGTGGTCCGAGTCACGCCGCCGCTGCCGATGCACGATTTCGACGATACACCGATGGAACCGGGGATGCGGGACCAAGCTCGCGCATGATCCTAACACTCCAACGAGAGGACCGAGGAATGTCTGGCTGGAAACTACAGGAGTCACTGGGGAATGCCGGCAGTGGGGACAATCCCTGGTGGCGTTCGGCCGAGGAGAACCTCGCCGTGTTCGCCGCCAAGCGCGCCGACAAGAAGGGCGAAGGCGACGACGAAAGCGACGAGGACGAGGACGACGACCTGGACGACGACGAGGACGACGACGACGAGGACGACCTCGGAGTCGGCGGCGGCGGCGGCCTGGAGGACGACGACCTGGATGACGACGAGGACGACGACGACGAGGAGGACGACGACGAGGACGACCTCGACGAGGACTTCGACGAGGACTTCGACGAGGACTTCGACGACGACGAGGAGGACGAGCTCGACGACGACGACGACGAGCTTGACGACGACGACGACGACGACGGCCTCGACGATGATGACGACGACGAAGAGGACGACGACCTCGGCGACGAGTGAACCGGACTTTCGCAAGCCACCTCAGCCAAGGTGGCTTGCGGCGTTGAAGAGGCGGCGCGGACGAGGACGCGCGGACGCGCGGACGGCTCCTTCGATGAAACGATTGCGTGATCGGAGGGGGTCCGCTATACTCCCAGAAGAGTCCTCCCATCGTCACCACGACGCGACCAGCGAAAGCAAAGGGACCGCCATGTCGAGCCAGGGGAAACCGTCCGGCGAAGGGGCCAAGTCCGCGGCAGTCGCCGCCCCTCCCAAGACCTCCGAGCAACTCGACTTCGAGATGGAGTTCTTCGGCCACGTCCTCGACGCCCATCCCGAGTACGTCGACGTGCTGCGCGTGCAGAGCAACAACCTCACCCTGAAGGGACGCTTCGCCGACGGCCTGCAGGTCGACCGCCGGCTGGTCGAACTGCGCCCCGCCGACGCGCTGGCCCACTACAACCTCGCCTGCAAGTTCTCGCTGCTCAGCAAGGTCGACCTCGCCCTCAAGACGCTCCGCAAGGCGATCGAGCTGGGCTACCGCGACTTCCGCTTCATCCGCGAGGACCGCGACCTTGACGCCGTCCGCAGCGACCCGCGCTACCGCTTGATCCTGCGCGAGTACGAGAGCCGGTAGTCGTTGTCGCCTTTCCCACCATGAAGAACGCGGCGGGTGGGGCGCTTCGGATTGCAGATTGCGGATCTCAGAATTGCAGATTCAAAGCGCCCCCAAGCCCCACCTTGAGCAACGCGATTGGTAGGGTGAACCGCGCAACGATTCATCTCCAGGAATCGCATTGCTCATCCTGGGCTCAGGTTGGTTGCAATCTGAGATCTGCAATCTGAAATCAAATATTCCCTTCGGGACTCTCTCCATGCCCGAACCCACCGATCGAAGCCCGCCCCTCTTCACCGACCCGTCGGCGAACCACGCCCGTGAAGCCTTCCGCCAGAAGCCGCGTGCTCTCCGCGACAAGGTGACGACCGTGCCCGACGCGGTCGAGAATCTCGTCGCCGACGGCTGCTACCTCGCCATCGGCGGGTTCGGCGTCAACCGCATCCCCACCGCTGTCGTCCACGAGGTCGTCCGCCAGCGCAAGCAGAACCTCGCCCTCGCCGGCCACACCGCGACCCACAACTTCCAGATCCTCTGCGCGGGAAACCTCACCGGGCGCGGACGCACCATCGCCAAGGTCGACATCGCCTACGTCATCGGGCTGGAGGCGCGCGGCCTGTCGCCGCACGCGCGCCGCGTCATGCAGTCGGGCGAGGTCGAAAGCGTCGAATGGTCGAACTACGCGCTGGCCGTCCGCCTGAAGGCCGCCGCCATGGGGCTGTCGTTCCTGCCGGTCCGCTCGATGCTCGGCACCGACATCCAGGCCCACAGCCCCGCCAAGGAGATCGTCTGCCCCTTCACCGGGGACAAGTTCCTCGCCCTGCCCGCCCTCTATCCCGATGTCGCCGCCATCCACGTCCACGAGGCCGACCGCTTCGGCAACTGCCGCCTGCGCGGCCCCACCGTCGCCGACCTTGATCTTGCCCGCGCCGCCAAGAAGCTCATCGTTACCTGCGAACGGCTCATCCCCAACGACGACATCCGCGCCGACCCGACCCGCACCGTCATCCCCTTCTACTGCGTCGACGCCGTCTGCGAAGTCCCCTTCGGCAGCTACCCGGGCAACATGGCCTACGAGTACTACTCCGACGAGGAGCACCTCCGAAGCTGGCTCCGCGCCGAGCAGGACCCCGACGACTACCGCCGCTTCCTCGACCAGTACGTCTTCGGCCCCCGCGACTTCGCCGACTACCTCGAACGCTGCGGCGGCATCCGCCGGTTGCAGCAGTTGCGACAGGAGGAGTTCCTGCTCCATCGCGGACGATAGGATCACATGTCCCAAGCCCCAGGATGAGCGAAGCGATTCCTGGGGGTGAGTCGGCGCACGGTTCGACCCCACCAATCGCGTTGCTCATGGTGGGGCTTGGGCGTTTTCAATCTGCAATCCAAACTCTGCAATCTGCAATCCCGGATCCTCCCATGCCCGACTACAACGCGATGGAGCTGATGATCTGCTGCGCCGCCCGACTCCTCGAGGACGGCCGCACCGTCGCCGTCGGCACCGGCGTCCCGTGCGCCGCCGCCATGCTCGCCCAGCGCGCCTCGGCGCCGAACCTCGTGCTGTTCTTCGAGGCCGGCGGCGTCGCCCCCCAGCTGCCGACCATGCCGATCAGCGTCGGCGACTCGCGAACTTTCCACCGCGCACTCATGGCCACCAGCATGGCCGACGTGATGGAAACCTGCCAGCGCGGCATGATGGACTACACCTTCCTCGGCGGCGCCCAGATCGATTGCTTCGGCAACCTCAACTCCACCCTCATCGGCGGCGACTACCACCGCCCCAAGGTCCGCCTCCCCGGCAGCGGGGGCGCCAACGACCTCGCCTCCTTCTGCTGGCGCATCCTCGTCATCACCTCCCACGACAAACGCCGCTTCGTCGAAAAAGTCGACTTCCTCACCACGCCAGGCTACCTGACCGGCCCCGGCGCCCGCGAAGCCGCCGGCCTTCCGCCAGGCACCGGCCCCTACCGCGTCATCACCGACCTCGCCATCCTGGGCTACCACGACCAGACCAAACGCATGCAGGTCCTCAGCCTGCACCCCGGCGTCACCCTCGACCGCGTCCGCGCCAACACCGGCTTCGCCATCGACGCCATCGACGCGGTCGAATCGACGCCGCCCCCCAGCGACCGCGAGCTGCGCATCCTCCGCGACGAAGTCGACCCGCTGCGCTACGTCATCGGACGCTGAGCCCGAAGCGCCAAGCGAGGAACAACACGCGACGATGCGTGGTTGCCGCGGCGATGCACCGCCATTCCTCGCGGCGCGTTGGCAGCCCCAACATGTCAGGAAGATCGTCGTATCCACGCGCGGCTTTCCTCGCTTGGCGCTTCGGGCTCAGGGCGCGATTTCTCCGACGTTCCTTGCGCCTCCGTGCGGTGTTGTTTCGCTTCGCGCTTCGGGTTCAAGGGCTTGCAACATATGGACAGGTCGCGGCGGACGGCGTATAAGGGAGGTTGCATTGACTTTTTCCCAGGATGGTGACGTCATGAAGCTCCAGCGTCTTTTCGTCGTGCTGACTCTTCTCGCGATGGGGTCCCTTTTCATGGTCTTCATCCTCGGCACCAACGGCCAAGAGAAGAAGCAGAAGACCGAGTTCGCCCAGGACCGCGAAGGCCCAATGGGCGCCGCCGACGCCAAGCCGG
>JAYSSW010000920.1:0-6234 GCA_043720335.1 Planctomycetia bacterium | reverse complement strand
TCGGTCCCCTTGGGAAATCTCAATGTACGATGGCGTTCAATCGTAATCGCCGCGTGGTTCTGCCGCTCCTTGCCAGTCGCGGCTCTTGATAGCTTGCTGCGCGGCGCTGGCATCAATCGACGTACATGAACTCGTTGCTGCCCAGGACGATCTGGGCGAGGCGATCCCAGCGGGTCAGGCGGTTGGCGGCCTGTTCGCCGGGGAGGTCCTTGGCGTTCAGGAAGCCGATGGCGAGCTGCACTTCGTCCACTACCGCCGGTCGGCCGTAGGCGAGCTGGAAGGCGCGCTGGACGCGGGCCTCGTCGCTCGATTCTTCCTTCTGCACCCTAGTAGCTAGCGCCTTGGCGGTCTCGATCACGAACGGGCTGTTGATGACGAAGAGCTGCTGCTGCGGCACGGTCGTCTCGTTGCGGCGTTCGCTGGTGATGTTCGCGTCGGGGAAGTCGAACAGCCGCAGCGTGTGGTCGAGGTCGTGGCGGCTGACCTTGGCGTAGACGGTGCGGCGGTTGTTGCTGCCGGCCGACAGGTTGAGCGTCGGTCCGCCCAGGACGGGGTCGAGCTTGCCGGTGACGGCCAGCATCGCGTCGCGCCACGACTCGACATCGAGGCGGCGGCGGTTCATGCGCCAGAGCCAACGGTTGTCGCCGTCCTTGGTGAAGTTGGCTTCGTCGCGGTCGTTGCCAAGCTGGTAGGCGGCGGAACGCATGATTTCGCGGTGGAGCGTCTTGACCGACCAGCCCGATTCGATGAAACGGCTGGCGAGATAGTCGAGCAGTTCGGGGTGCGTCGGGCGTTCGCCGAGCTGGCCGAAGTTGCTGGGGGAGCCGACCAGGGCGCGGCCGAAGTGGTACTGCCAAACACGGTTGACCATCACGCGCGGCGTGAGCGGGTTGTCCTTCGCCGCGATCGACTCGGCCAGTTCGAGCCGGCCGCTGCCCTGCTTGTAGGCGGTCGGGTTGTCGCCAGCGATAATCTTGAGGAAGCGGCGCGGGGCTTCCTCGCCGAGCTTGGCCGGGTTGCCTCGCAGGTAGACCTTGAGGTTCGTCATGCTCGCCTCGGCCAAGCCGTGCGAGACCGGCAGCGGCTTGGCGGCTTCCGACTTCTTGATGCCGGCCAGCTCCGTGCTCATCTGCTCCAGCCGCTGCTTCTTCTCGGCCGGCAGCTTCGCTTTCAGTTCGTCGTCGGTCGGCGTGAAGACGCCGGTCTCGCCGAACAGGCCGGTGAGCAGGTCGGTCTTGTTCTTGTCGAGCGCCTTCTTGTCGCGGCGCAGGGCGAGAGCGCCATCCACCTGCTTCTGGATCGAGTCGGCCAGCTTGACCGCCTGCTCCTCCTCCGGCGTGTTCCACGCTTCCGTCTTGATCGCGGCCGGCGGCTTCTGCATGAATTTCGCGCAGCGCGTCAGCGTCGCCAGGTCGAGCTTGTCCTTCTTCGCCTGGTCGTTGACCGACCATTTGTTCGTCTTCTGCTTGGTCGCCTGGAACTTCCACGACGCCAACAGGTACTTGCCGACCTGGTCGGCCGACTCCTCGGCGAGCTGGGTCTTCTCGACTTTTGCGAAGGCCTTCATGTCGCTGTCGATCTTCTTGATCTTGGCCTGGGCCTGCTCGAAAACCTGCTGCTTCTCTTTCGGCGCGAGCGTCTGGTTCGCGAGCTTGCTGCTGTGGAAGACGCCGGCGAGCGAGTAGTAGTCCTGCGTCGGGATCGGGTCGAACTTGTGGTCGTGGCAGCGGGCGCACGACACGGTCAGGCCGAGGAAGCCGCGCGTCAGCGTGTCGACGCGGTCGTCAAGTTCGTCGGCGGTCGCTTTCGCCACGTCGGTGTTCTTGTAGTACTGGGCGCCCAGGCCGAAGAAGCCGAGCGCGGGAAGGTGCTTCATGCGGGCGACGTCGTCCTTCTCGATGAAGTCGGCGGCGATCTGCAGCTTCACGAAGCGGTCGTACGGCATGTCCTCGTTGAAGGCGTTGATGACCCAGTCGCGGTAGCGCCACGCACTCGTGTTCGGCGTGACGGCGAAGGTGTGAGCCTGGTCCTCGGCGTAGCGGGCCACGTCGAGCCAGTAGCGGCCCCAGCGCTCGCCGTAGTGCGGCGACGCCAGCAGGCGGTCGATCACCGTGTCGAAGGCGTTCGGCGCCTCGTCCTTCGCGAACGCTTCGACTTCGTCCGGCGTCGGCGGCAGGCCGGTCAGGTCGAACGTCGCCCGGCGGATCAGCTCGCGCTTGCCAGCGGGACGAACCGGGTTCAGCTTCTCGGCTTCGAGCTTGGCGAGGATGAAATGATCGATCGGCGTCTTCGCCCAGGCGCCGTTCCGCACCTTCGGCGGCTCCGGCTTGCGGACGGGCTGGAACGCCCAGAAATCGCGGGCCGCCTTCCAGTCGATCCCCTTCGTGGCGTCGATCTTGCCTTCGCGCGGGTCGGGCGCGCCCATGTCGATCCACTTGACGAAGTCGGCGACAACGCGGTCGTCGAGCTTCTTGTCGGGCGGCATCTTCACTTCGTCCAGGTGTCGCAACGCCTTCACGAGCAGGCTCTTGTCGGCCTTGCCCGGCACCACGATCTGACCCGACTCGCCCCCCGCCAGCACGCCCGCCTTGGTGTCGAGGCGGAGCTTGCCGCGCTGCTTGGTCTCGCTGTGGCATTTCAAGCAATGCTCGACCAGCACGGGACGAATCTTCGCTTCGAAGAAAGCGATCCTCGCGTCGTCTTGGGCGGCGGCGCGACCGACGCCGAACCCAAATGCGACAAGCAGCAGAAGGGAGCGCAATTTCATGTCTAGTCCCGGTGGGAGCCTGGATTCCCAGACAGGAATCTCGGCGGATTCAACAGGGGTTCATTGAGCCGCGCTGCGACCTTCGCGAAAGTTCCGCAGGCTGTGGGGAGAGATTGTCGGCAGGTTCCTTGGAAGGAATGAACATACTCTATCACAACGGGGCACGAATTGCAACCGGTTTTTCACCCATTGCCTTTCTTCGTTCGGCTGAACGCATTCTGAGCCCGAAGCGCCAGCGAGGCAGCACGCGCGGGGGTTGGGCTTCGGCGTCCCGTGTCCGGTCTGCCGATGCGCAGCGAGGCATGGCCCTGAACCACAAAACGCCGTTGCTCGCTGCGCAGTTCCAATACAGGAACCAGCGATCTTGTACGGGAGAACAATCGATCTAGTAGAGGTCGGACAGGCGCCGGCGGCGTTTGACCAGGGGCGGGAACATCTGGGCGCCGAACCAGCCACCGACCATCGCCAGGATGAAGACGCTGGCGACGTTCACGATCAGCATCTCCAACGTGACTTTGGGATTGCCCATCTGGATGCCGACGAGCAGCACGATCGAGCCAAGCCCGACACAGATTCCCTGCTTGATGCCGTTCATGGCGGTGGCTCCCGCGCAGCCCGCGCCGAGGAGTGTGACAAGGGCGGAGATTTCCCAGCTCACCAGCTGCGCTTGCAGATGGGACGATAGAGTGAGGGTGCCGTTGCTGTTCCGCAGGACGAAGTCGAGGATGGTGTTGGACCAGACCGCGCCGACGACGACGAGGAAGATGCCGGCGAAGACGCGACCGAGGTGGACCGGGCCGGACCAGAGCTTGCCCCAGTAGTCGGGCATGGAGATCGCGTCGCCCGCAGGACTGGTTTCCATCAGCGAAACCGGAGGCGCCGGCCGCCAGATGTATTTGCCGATCATACCGCCCAGGGCGCCCAGGACCATGTGGACCAGGGGCAGCGCGTAGACGACCATGCCGAAGTTGCTTTCGGCGGTGTCGCGCTGCAGAATCAGGAAGATGATGCCGTTGGCCAGGCCGACGAAGCTGCCGAACAGCAGCGCTCTTGGCTGGCCGGCTCCGGTCAGCGCCCCGCCGACGAGCAGGCAGACGGCTTGCAGGGCGTGCAGGGCGGCGATGCCCCACAGCGTCTGCCAGGTGCTCTGGTTGTCGTTGCCGGCCGCGAGGAAGAACGACGACAAAAGGTATTGCAGGCCGAAGCACAGGCCTTGCGTCAGAATGACGCCGAGGATGATCTTGCCCCAGGGGGTTTGCTGCCATTGCCCCTCGTCGGGTACCGGGGCGGCCGGCCCCAGCAGGTTCTGGGCGTAGAAGAGCGTGCGGAGATTGCAGTCGCTGCACATCGCCTGCTGCTCGTAGACCTTGTTGCACTGCGGACAGAACATCGCCATGGGGAAACTACCTCGCTGCAGAAGCCGAGCGGCGCGCCTACGACGGGGAACTTCGGGAGCGCCAAGGGGGGGACTCATCGGCCAGGGCCAAGCGGTTCGCGCAGGCGGGAGTGCTTCGCGAAGAGACGTTCGACCCACGCAAATCTAGGTTATTTTTTCAGGCGGATGCAAATTCCTCGCGTGAATTTCATTCGCCCAAGCCGTCGGAACTGGCAAAGGAGGCGTCCTCGATGCTCACCCGCGAGATTCTCAGGCAGGTTCGGCGCCTGCACCTGCGCGCCCGCCGGGCGGTCGAGGATCCGCTCGGCGGCGCCTACCGCAGCGTCTTCAAGGGGAGCGGCATCTCCTTCGAGGAGGTCCGCGAGTACCAGCCCGGCGACGACATCCGCAGCATCGACTGGAAAGTCACCGCCCGCATGGGGCACCCCTTCGTCAAGCGCTTCATCGAGGAGCGCGAGCTGACCGTCATGCTGCTGCTCGACGCCAGCGCCAGCATGACGTTCGGCAGCGTCGACGCCACCAAGCGCGAGGTCGCCGCCGAGGTGGCTGCGCTGCTGACGTTGTGCGCCGTCAGCAGCAACGACAAGATCGGGCTGCTGCTGACCTCCGACGTCGTGGAAGCGTTCCTGCCGCCCCGCAAGACCTCGCGCCACGCCCTGAGGCTCATCCGCGACCTGTTCGTCTTCAAGCCGACCAGGCCCGGCACGCGACTTCAATGTGGCCTGGACTATCTCCACAAGATCCTCAAACGCCGCGCGCTCGTCTTCGTCTTCAGCGACTTCTTCGACGAAGGGCACGAGAAGGCCTTGCGGCAGGCGGCCCACCGCCACGACGTGGTCGTCGTCCGCATCGACGACCCGCTCGACGCCGTTTGGCCCGACGTGGGACTCGTCGAAACCATCGACCTGGAAACGGGCCGCGTCATGATGATCGACACGTCCGACGCGGCTTTCCGCTCCGCCCACGCCGACCGCCTGCGCGAACGCGGCGTCGCGTTCGACCAGCTCGCCAAGGCGCACGGCATCGACGTGCTTTCCGTGTCGACGACGGGCAACCATCTCGACGCCCTCATCCGCTTCTTCCGCCAACGCCAGCGCAGGCTGAGCCACGCATGATCCGCGCAACGGCACTCCTGGCGATCCTGCTGCTGCTCCCCTCGTCGTTGCCGGCGTATCACGTCGTGCACCAGCTCGGCCCGGCGCGGCTGGAGCTGTCGTGCGACAACCAGCGCGACGATCTCGCCTTGTCCGACCTGTTGACGTTGACGCTGACCCTCGACGCCGACGCGCCGATCCAGGTCGAAGCGTGGAAGGTGCTGCTTGAGAAGTCGGCGTGGGCCATCGTCGAACGCCAGCCGATCCTGGTGAGCAAGACGGCGACGAACGAACCGCGCTGGCAGCTGACGGTCCTGCTCGCGCCGACTCTGCCCGGCGACGCCGTCCCGCTCGAGATCGCGCCGCTGCGCTGGAAGCAGGGGGGCGGCGATTGGCGGACGGCGGCCTGGCCGAAGTCGATGGTCAAGGTGACGACGCAGATCCGCCAGCCCGACGTGAAAAGCCTGCGCGAAGCGACGAGCATCGAGGAGC
This sequence comes from Planctomycetia bacterium, assembly GCA_043720335.1. Taxonomy (GTDB): domain Bacteria; phylum Planctomycetota; class Planctomycetia; order Gemmatales; family Gemmataceae; genus JAYSSW01. The sequence continues at coordinate 485 of JAYSSW010000920.1, read as the reverse complement.
TGCCGACGCTCGCTGAGGGGTGGAACCCGCGCTGGCTGTGGCTGCTCGCGCTGCCGTTGGTCGTAGCTGCCGTCGTGTTCGGGCTGCGCAGACGCCAGACGTCGTCGCGGCTGCGCGACCCCTATCGTGACGCGACACGAGCCTTGGATCGGCTGTCACAACGGCGTCTTCCCGAAATGGGCCGTTCCGAGCGATTCGCCACCCAGCTGACGCTGGTCTTGCGGCTCTACCTGGAGCGCCGCTGCGGGCTGCCCGCGCGCCGACTCACCAGTGCGGAACTCGTCAACGCCGTGCGTCAGTCGCCGTCGCTGGCGAGCCACGCGGAGCCGTTGGAGCAACTGCTGTCGTGCTGCGACAAGGTCAAATACGCGCGAGCCGATCTTGCAGCAGGCGACTGCGAGAAATTGACGGAACAGGCGAGGCAGCAGCTTGCGGCATGGGAAGCGGTGATGACGGGAAATGTGGTGAAATCAGAGTGAGATGTT
>JAYSSW010000919.1:0-13392 GCA_043720335.1 Planctomycetia bacterium | reverse complement strand
TTGCGACGTGAAGCGGGCAATTCGCCCCGGAGGGGCGATGGAGTCTCCGTCGCCCCTACCGGGGCGAACTCCCGCGCGACGCGACTTTCCACGGGTTGCGCTGCGCTCCACCCGTGGCTACATTCCGTTGCCCCTCCGGGGCAAAAACCCGCGTCAAACATGTCTGCCCGAGCGCTTCGTTCCTGGCTCGTTGAGATAAAATCGTGGCCACCCAGCGAGGAAATTTTCACGCGAAAGCACTCCTTCCCTCTTTTTCTCCGTGTCCTCTGCCGGCCTCTGTGGCTAAAACTGCATTGGAAACATCTCCTTCGTGCGGCTCTTTCGGGAATGGTGCCATGCTGAAGCGCGTCGTCGCATTGCTGGTTCTTTCGCTGCTCGCGAACGTCGCCCCGGCGGGCGAGACGAAGCGGATCAAGATCCTCTTCCTTGGCGACAAAGGCCACCACCGGCCGCAGGAACGCTATCGGCAGATCCTGCCCGTGCTGGCGAAGCGCGGCATCGACCTCGCCTACGTCGACAACGCCGCCGCGCTGAACGCCGACACCCTCGCCAAGTACGACGGGCTGCTCGTCTACGCGAACCTCGAAAAAATCAGCCCGGCCCAGGAAGCGGCGCTGCTCGACTACGTCGCCCAGGGCAAGGGCTTCATCCCGCTCCACTGCGCGTCGTACTGCTTCCTCAATTCGCCGAAGTACATCGACCTGGTCGGCGCCCAGTTCAAGAAGCACGGCACTGGCGTCTTCCGCACGAAGGTCGCGCAGCCCGACCATCCGGTGATGAAGGGCTTCCAGGCGTTCGAGAGCTGGGACGAAACCTACGTCCATGCCAAGCACAACGAGAAGGACCGCGTCGTTCTCGAATTCCGCGAGGAAGCCGGCGCGAAGGAGCCGTGGACGTGGATCCGCACGCACGGCAAGGGCCGCGTCTTCTACACCGCGTGGGGCCACGACGAACGCACCTGGGGCAACGACGGCTTTCAGGACCTGCTCGAACGCGGCATCCGCTGGTCGGTCGGCGCCGAGCTGGCCGTCGTGCAGAGCTTCAACGACCGCCCCGTGATGACCGCGAAGCAGAAGGACGTGAAGCCGTTCGAGTACAAGGAAGCGAAGCTGCCGTTCTATCCGCCGCCCGCGAAGTCGGGGCTGAACGCCAAGGCGATTTCGCAGATGCAGCTCCCGCTCGACGCCGCCGAGTCGATGAAGCACTTCGTGCATCCCGCGCAGTTCGAAGTGAAGCGGTTCGCGGCCGACCCGAAGATCAAGCGGCCCATCTGCATGAACTGGGACGAGCGCGGCCGGCTGTGGATCGCGGAGAGTGTCGACTACCCCAACGAGATCAAGCCCGCAGGCCAGGGACGCGACCGCATCGTCATCTGCGAGGACACCGATGGCGACGGCGAGGCCGACAAGTTCACCGTCTTCGCCGACAAGCTGAGCATCCCGACGACGTTCGCGTTCTGGAACGGCGGCGTCATCGTCCACCAGGCGCCGCACACCCTGTTCCTGAAGGACACCGACGGCGACGACGTGGCCGACGTGCGCACGACGCTGTTCAGCGGCTGGAACCCCGGCGACACGCACGCCGGGCCGAGCAACCTGCAATGGGGCCTCGACAACTGGCTCTACGGCGTCGTCGGCTACTCCGGCTTCGAGGGCCGCATCGGCACGGAACGCCAGTCGTTCCGCACCGGCTTCTACCGCTTCCGCCCCGACAGCCTCCAGTTCGAGTTCCTGCGCAACACCAGCAACAACACCTGGGGCATCGGCTTCAACGAGGAAGGCAGCCTGTTCGGCTCCACCGCCAACGGCAACCCCAGCGTCTACCTCCCCATCCCCAACCGCTACTACGAGCAGGTTCGCGGCTGGTCCTCGCGCGTCCTCGGCGCCATCGCCGCCAGCAACAAATTCGACCCGGTCACCGACAAGGTCCGCCAGGTCGACTACCACGGCGGCTTCACGGCGGCGGCGGGGCATTCGCTCTACACCGCCCGCACCTATCCGAAGGACTACTGGAACCGCGTCGCCTTCGTCGCCGAACCGACCGGCCACCTGCTCGCGACATTCACGATCAAAGCCAACGGCGCCGACTTCGCCTCGCGCAACGCCTACAACCTGCTCGCCAGCGACGACGAATGGTCGTCGCCTATCATGGCCGAGGTCGGGCCCGACGGCTGCGTCTGGGTCATCGACTGGTACAACTACATCGTCCAGCACAACCCGACGCCGCCGGGCTTCAAGAACGGCAAGGGCAACGCCTACGAGACCGACCTGCGCGACAAGACGCACGGCCGCGTCTACCGCCTGGTGCCGAAGGGGACGAAGCTCCCCACCGCGATCACGCTCAAGGACGCCTCGCCGGAGAAGCTGGTCGAAACGCTGAAGAACGACAACCTCTTCTGGCGCAAGCACGCCCAACGGCTGCTCGTCGAACGAGGCAAGCGCGACGTGGTGCCAGCCCTCGTGAAGCTCGCCAACGATCCGAGCATGGACGAGATCGGCCTGAACGTCGGCGCGATCCACGCCTTGTGGACGCTGCAAGGTATCGGCGCCGTCAAGGACGGCGACGCGGAAGCGCTGAAGGCCGTTGACAACGCCCTGTCACACAAGTCGGCCGGTGTGCGCCGCAACGCGATCCAAGTGGCTCCGCGCCAATCGACGACGGTCAAGGCGATCCTCGACCGCAAGCTGCTCGACGACGCCGACGCGCAGGTTCGCTTGTCGGCTTTGCTCGCTTTGGCCGAGATGCCGACCAACCGTGACGCCGCCCGCGCGCTGGCTGCGGTGCTGCAGAAGGGAGACATCCTCAGCGACCGCTGGTTGTCGGAGGCGCTGACCGCCGCCGCCGCGAAGCACGACCATTTCTTCCTCGAAGCGGTCGCGTCGGAGCATCCCGTCAAGGAGACGAAGGGCCTGGAGATCGTCCGCATCGTCGCCGAGCACTACGCGCGTGGCGCCTCCGACAAGGCGGGCGCGTTGGTCAAGCGGTTGGACAAGGCGTCGCTGCCGATCGCTGAGATCATCCTCGTAGGGTTGCAGAAGGGCTGGCCGAAGGGGAAGCGTCCCGAAGCGGTCGAAGGCCTGGACGACGCGATGACGAAGCTGCTCGTCAAGCTGCCGACGACCAGCAAAGGCGCTTTGATCCGCATCGCGCTCGAATGGAAGGTGCAGGGCTTCGAGCAGCAGGTCGCCACCATCACGGCCGCGCTCGACAAGACGCTGGCCGACGAGAAGGCGCCCGAGAAGAGCCGGCTTGAAGCGGCGCGGCAGCTCGTCGATCTCAACCCCAGCGACGACAAGATCGTGGAGAAATTGTTCGACCTCGCCACGCCGCGCTCGTCGCCGACGCTGGTCAGCGGGCTTCTCGACGCGCTGGCGGCCAGCACGTCGCCGAAGCTCGCGCCGACCCTGATCGAACGGCTCGCGACCTTCGGCCCGCAGGCGAAGCAGCAGGCGCTGCGAGTGCTGCTCGCGCGGCCCGAATCGACGAAGCGTTTTCTCGACGGCGTCGAGAAGGGGGAGCTTGCGTTCAACGACCTCGTGCTCGACCAGAAGCAGGCGCTGGCCGCCCACCCCGACAAGCAGATCGCCGCCCGCGCCCGCAAGCTGCTGGAGAAGGGGGGCAGCCTGCCCAGCGCCGACCGCCAGAAGGTGCTCGACGAACTGCTCCCCGTGATGAAGCGGACCGGCGACGCGACGGTCGGCAAGGCGGTCTTCAAGAAGCACTGCGCCATCTGCCACACGCACAGCGGCGAAGGCGTGAAGATCGGCCCCGACCTCAGCGGCGTGGCGGTCCACACGAAGGAGCACCTGCTCATCGACATCATCGACCCCAGCCGCAGCGTCGAAGGCAACTACCGCCTGTACGTCGTCAGCACGACCGAAGGCAAGGTGCTGTCGGGGCTGCTCGCTTCCGAGACGAAGACGACGGTCGAACTGTACGACACGCAGGGCAAGAAGCTCGTCCTGCAGCGCGACCAGATCGACCAGCTCACGGCTTCGACGAAGTCGATGATGCCGGAGGGCTTCGAGAAGTCGCTCAAGCAGGAGGAGCTGGTCGATCTGCTGGAGTTCCTCACGACGCGCGGCAAGTTCGTGCCGCTGGCGCTCGACAAGGTGGCCAGCGTCGTCAGCACGCAGGGGATGTTCTTCAGCAAGGAATCGACCATCGAGCGGATGATCCTGAAGGACTGGTCGCCGAAGCAGGTGAAGGGGGTGCCGTTCCAGCTCGTCGATCCGCAGGGGGACAAGCAGCCGAACATGGTGATGCTGTACGGCCCCAACGGGACCATCGCGCCGACGATGCCGAAGTCGGTGAAGCTGACGTGCAACATGCCGGCCCGCGCGGTCCACCTGTTGAGCGGCGTCAGCGGATGGGGCCACGTCCCCGGCGCCAAGGAGGGGGGCGTGGCGATGATCGTCCGCCTGCACTACGCCGACGGCCAAACCGAGGACCACCCGCTGCTCGACGGCGTCCACTTCGCCGACTACATCCGCAAGGTCGACGTGCCGAAGTCGGAGTACGCCTTCCCGATGCGAGGCCAACAGATGCGCTACCTGTCCGTGACGCCGATGCGCAGCGAGCCGCTGGCCGCGATCGAACTGGTGAAGGGAAGCCATCCGTCCGCGCCGCTGGTGCTGGCCGTGACGGTGGAGACGAAGTGACACTCGGCACGTTCCATTGCCTTCCGACGAACGGCCTGCGTAAGCGGGCTGGTTGAACCTCGCAATCGCTGAAAGTTCCACCGGCCCGCTTACGCAGGCCGTTCGCCCGCTGGTCGGTCTCAAGATCGCAACCTCTTTTGTGTTTCGCGGAGTGCATCGGATGGAAGTGAACTGGCACGGCGTCTATCCCGCAGCAACGACCCATTTCCACGACGACCAGTCGCTCGACATCCAGTCGACCCTGGACCACGTCGAGAAGATGGTCGCCGCCGGCATGCACGGCATGATCATGCTCGGCAGCGTCGGCGAGAACACCGCGCTCGAGTACGGCGAGAAGCTGGAAGTGCTGAAAGCCTCCGTCGAGCGGATCGGCAAGCGCGTCCCGGTGCTGACCGGCGTGGCTGAGACGACGACGAAGCTGGCTTGCCGCTTCGCCCAGGACGCCAAGAAGATCGGTGTCGACGGGCTGATGGTGCTGCCGGCGATGATCTACAAGGCCGACCCGCGCGAGACGATGGCCCACTTCCGCGCCGTCGCCCGCGCCACCGACCTGCCGATCCTCGTCTACAACAACCCGCCCGCGTACGGCGTCGACATCACGCCGGCGATGTTCGCGGAGCTGGAGAACGAGCCGACGTTGGTCGCGATCAAGGAGTCGTCCGACAACGTCCGCCGCATCACCGACATCAAGAACGCGTGCGGCGACCGCTACGTCCTGTTCTCGGGCGTCGACGACCTGGTCCTCGAAAGCGTGATGCTGGGCAGCGTCGGCTGGGTGTCCGGCCTGGTCAACGCCTTCCCGCACGAGTCGATCAAACTCTGGGAGCTGGCCAAGGCGGGCAACCATGCCGAGGCCCTGAAGCTCTACCGCTGGTACACGCCGCTGCTGCACCTCGACACGCACGTCAAGCTGGTGCAGTACATCAAGCTGGCGACGGCGGTGTGCGGCTACGGAAGCGAAGTCACCCGCGCGCCGCGCCTGCCGATCGTCGGCAAGGAGCGCGACGACGTGCTCGCGATCATCGGCAAGGCGATCCAGACCCGCCCGAAGCTGGGCGGCGCATGATCCACCGCATCCACGTCGTCGATTCCCACACCGGCGGCGAGCCGACCCGCGTCGTGCTGGAAGGCGGCCCCGACCTCGGCGCCGGCCCGCTCGCCCAGTGCCGCGACCGCTTCCGCGCCGAGTTCGACGGCTGGCGCTCCGCCATCGTCAACGAGCCGCGCGGGTCGGACGTGGTCGTCGGCGCGCTGCTGGTTCCGCCGCACGATCCGACCTGCGAGGCCGGCGTCGTCTTCTTCAACAACGTCGGCTGCCTGGGCATGTGCGGGCACGGCATGATCGGCGCCGTCGTCACGCTCGGCTGGCTGGGCCGCATCGGCGCCGGCATTCACCGCTTCGACACGCCGGTCGGCGTCGTATCCGCCGAGTTCGACGGCAAGAACCACGTCGCCATCGAGAACGTGCCGAGCTACCGCCACGCCGCCAAGGTGACGGTTGCCGTCGAGGGCGTCGGCCCCGTGACCGGCGACGTCGCCTGGGGCGGCAACTGGTTCTTCCTCGTCAACGGCCACGGCCTCGACCTGCGGCTCGCCAACCACGAGGCGCTGACCGATTATTCCTGGCGCGTGCGGCAGGCGTTGGAGAAGCAAGGGATCACCGGAGCGAACGGCGAGGAGATCGACCACGTCGAACTGTTCGGCCCGCCGGCCGATCCCGCCAACGACAGCCGCAACTTCGTGCTGTGCCCCGGCAAGGCGTACGACCGCTCGCCGTGCGGCACCGGCGCCAGCGCCAAGATCGCCTGCTTGCTCGCCGACGGCAAGGTGAAGCCGGGCCAGGTTTGGCGCCAGGAAAGCATCGTCGGCAGCGTGTTTGAAGCTTCCGGCGTCTGGCGCGGCGACCAGGTGATCCCGCGCGTCCGCGGGTCCGCGTTCGTCACGGCCGACGCGACGCTGCTGCTCGACGACGCCGACCCGTTCCGCATGGGCATCCGCGCATGACGAGGCTTCGCGTCGTTGTCGTCGGGGCGGGCATTGTCGGCGCCGCCTGCGCTCGAGCGCTGGCGCGGCGAGGCGCCAAGGTGACGGTCGTCGACGACGGACCCATCGGCGGCGGGGCGACGGCGGCCGGCATGGGGCATCTCGTCGTCATGGACGACTCCGACGCGCAGTTCACGCTGACGCATTTCTCGCAGAGGTTGTGGAACGAGCTAGCGACGAGCCTGAGCGATGATTGTGAGTTCGACCCGACCGGCACGCTCTGGGTCGCGGTCGACGACGAGGAGATGGCCGAGGTCCGACGCAAGCACGACTACTACGCTGCACGCGGGGTGCAGTCCGAGATCCTCGACGCGAAGGGCTTGGCCGAGGCGGAGCCTAACCTGCGGCCCGGTTGCGTCGGCGGCCTCCGCGTGCCGGGCGACCGCGTTCTCTACCCGCCCTGTGCGGCTCGCTGGCTGTTGAACGACGCGCTGCAACACGGCGCGACGTTTCGACATGGTTCGACGGTCGAGCGCATCGGGGACAGGTCGGCCGTGCTGCGTGACGGTTTGCGCATCGAAGCGGACGCCATCGTCGTGGCGACCGGGGCGGCGGCGGTGAAGCTGCTGCCCGAGCTGCCGATCCGGCCTCGCAAGGGGCATCTCGTCATCACCGACCGCTATCCGGGCTTCGTTCGCCACCAGCTTATCGAACTGGGCTACCTCAAGAGCGCCCACGGCCACGCCAAGGAATCGGTCGCGTTCAACGTGCAGCCCCGCAAGACGGGACAGATCCTGCTCGGCTCGTCGCGGCAGTTCGACGTGGAGCACCGTGAGGTCGATGCGCATCTGCTGCCGCGCATGGTCGCGCGCGGCGTCGAGTACATGCCAGCTCTGGCGAAGCTGTCGGCGCTGAGGGTTTGGACCGGCTTCCGCGCCGCCACGCCGGATTCGCTGCCTCTCATCGGGCCGCTGCCTCGGCTGCCCGGCGTGTTCGTCGCGGCGGGGCACGAGGGGCTGGGCATCACCACGTCGCTCGGCACGGCGGAGCTGATCGCAGCGCAAGTGCTGGGGCTGCCGTCGCCGATCCCATGCGAACCGTACCTGCCGTCGCGCCCTTTCGGAGCCAACGGACATGGCTGACAAGACAACGATCAAGATCGCGGGCCAGTCGTGCGAAGTCGCAGACGGCGTGAGCGCAGCGGCGGCGTACCAGCAGTCGGGCCGGGTCGATTTCCGCCGGTCGGTGACGGGCGAGCCGCGCGGGCCGCTGTGCGGCATGGGGATCTGCCACGAGTGCCGGCTGACGATCAACGGCGAACCGCACGCCAGGAGCTGCCAGGTCGTCGTCGAGCCAGGCATGGCCATCGACGCGAACGGCTCGCACATCGTTTTTGACAGCGTGTTGTCACCAGCGGTGCAGGAGCGCGCGTTCGACGTGCTGGTCGTCGGCGCCGGGCCGGGCGGCATCGCCGCGGCGGTGACGGCGGCGGAGCAAGGCGCGAGCGTCGGCCTGTGCGACGACAACCCGGACGCGGGGGGCCAGATCTGGCGCGGCGAGCGCCAGCAGCCGCACCACGCCGCCGCGAAACCGTGGTTCGACCGATTGCATGCCGCGAAGATCGAACGGCTGAACGGCGCGCAGATCGTCGCGGGAACGCCGAGTTGCCTATTGGCGGTCCAACAAGGGCGACCGATGCGATTGCGGCATCGCAAGCTGATCCTGGCGACTGGCGCGCGCGAGTTGTTCTTGCCGTTCCCCGGATGGACGTTGCCGGGCGTGATGGGGGTCGGCGGGTTGCAGGCGATGGTGAAATCGGGTCTGCCGATCGCGGGGAAGAAGGTCGTCATCGCCGGGACGGGGCCGCTGCTGCTCGCGGTGGCGGCGCATCTGAAAGCGTCCGGCGCCGAGGTGCGCGTCATCGCCGAACAGACGACGTTCGGCAAGCTCGCGGGCTTCACCGCGAAGCTGTTCGCGTCGCAGCCGGGCAAGATCGCGCAGGCGATCGCGCTGCGCTGGAAGCTGCGTGGCGTGTCGTACCGCAGCGGGTGCTGGCCGATTCGCGCGGAAGGTTCGGACTTCGTTCAAGCAGTGACGCTGACGGACAGCACGCGGACTTGGGCGGAGCCGTGCGACTACCTGGCGTGCGGCTTCGGGCTGACGCCGAACCTGGAGCTGCCGAGGCTGCTCGGATGCGCCGTCGAGAGCGGCTGCGTGCAGGTGGACGCGTCGCAGCAAACAACGGTCCCCGGCGTCTTCGCGGTCGGCGAACTCACCGGCGTCGGCGGCGTCGACAAGGCGCTGATCGAGGGCCGCATCGCGGGCTTCGTTGCGACGGGCAAGATTGACAAGGCGTTGTCACTGCATCGGCCGCGCGACCGCTGGCGCCGGTTCCGCGGGCTGCTCGACCGCACGTTCGCGCTGCGGGACGAGCTGCGCAGGCTGCCCGCCGCCGACACGATCGTGTGCCGCTGCGAGGACGTGACGCACGGCCGGCTGGCGGAGTGCGGCGGCTGGCGCGAAGCGAAGCTGCACACGCGCTGCGGCATGGGGCCGTGCCAGGGCCGCGTCTGCGGGCCGGCGACGGCGTTCCTCCACGGCTGGGCCGGCGACTCGGTCAGGCCGCCGATCGCGCCGTGCCGGGTCGGCGAGCTGGCGGAGCTGGTTGACGGGTGACACACTTCGTTCCAGCGACTCGCGAGGTTCGCTGCGATCCCCTCGCTTGCGCTCAGGGTTAGTTGGGATCAACCAGACGCAGCGGGTCGTAGAGGGCGCGGATCTGCGCCGCACGCTGCTGGTGCAACTCGGCTTCCTCCAGTCGGCCCAGGTGCGGCAGCGCTCTCGCGAGCGTTTCCAGCGTGTCGGCGAGCAGCGGGTGCTCCGGGGCGAGGTACTCCTCGCGCAGCTTCAGCGCCTGGCGGCTGCGCGTCTCGGCGTCCTGCCAACGCTCCTGGGCGAGATGGATTTCGCCGAGCGTCAACAGCGTTTCGCTGGCGATGGGCGTGTTCGGGGCGACGGCCTTTTCCAGAATCGCCAGCGAACGCAGCGCGGTCCCCTCGGCCTGCGCCAGCCGTTTCTGCCGCAATCGAACCTGGGCGAGCAACGCGAGCGCCTGGCCCTGCTCGATCGGCGCCGGCAGTCCGCTGGCGCTGCGCTGCTCCGCCAGCGCGACGGCGAGATCCGCGAATCGTTCGGCTTCGTCGATCCTGCCCAGGCGAAGATGCAGCCTCGCCATCTGGCAGCAGAGCTGGCCGCGAGCCCGGCCCAGCGGCGAAGTGCAGTTCTGGGCGACCTGCCACGCCTTGTGAAAGTACGGCTCGGCTCGCGCGGGTCGGCCCTGCTCAAGCCAGAGCCGGCCGAGCGATTGCAGGCACCGCATCGCCACGAAGGATTCCTCGTCGCCCAGCAAGTTGTGGATCTTCTCGAAAAGCGGTTGAGCTTGCGGGTAGCGAGCGATGTCGAGATGGACGCCTCCGAGGTTCTGCATCGAGTCGAGCGTGATCGGATGGCCGGCGCCCCATACCGTTCCATGGAGCGCGACGGCTTGCTGGCCCAGCGATTCCGCGTCGTCGTAGTTCCCCTGCACACGTTGCAGCGCGACGAGGGCGTTCAACACTTGGCCGCGTCGCGGGTCGAGCGGGCGGAACGTCTCAGCAATCGATTGAGCGGGCCGCAGCTCGACTTCGGCGAGGAAGAATTGCCCGTCCTGGTAGAGCCGTGAACCGCGCTGGAAGTGGTTCCAGTAGCGGATCGCCGACAAGTTCAACGCGACGAGCACGATCATCGCCAACAGCGCAGCGAGCAGGATCGGCCAGCTCGCGAGGACGGCTGCGGTGACGCCGACGACCACGAGCCACAACAGGGCCAGGTAGACGACGAGGCCCTGGTGCAGTCGCAGCGTTTTCAGCATCGGGGCGGCTCGGGGAGTGAGACAGGTCGGGGCGGGTCGGGGCGGCGGGGAACGCAGGTCGTATATTTCCCATTGTAGAGACGCGTGGAAGGTCGCGCGTCCTGGGAACCATGCTCGGAGACAGCGCCATGCTGGTCGTCATGCAAAGCCACGCCACGCCGGGACAGATCGAACAGGTGCTGCGGAACATTGAGGAGATGAAGCTGACGCCGCACCCGCTGCCCGGCGCGACACGGACGGCGATCGGCATCACCGGCAACCTGAGCGCGGTCGATCCGCGTTCGCTGGAGGTGCTGCCCGGCGTCATGGAGCTGATCCGCGTGACGAAGCCGTACAAGCTGGCGAGCCGGGAGATGCACGAGGCCGACACGTTCGTTCGGCTGCCGCAGACGATCATCGGGCCGGGCACGTTCACGATGATCGCCGGCCCGTGCTCGGTCGAGAACGAGGACATGATCCTGCGCACGGCCGACTTCCTGATGTCGCGCGGCGTGCGGCTGATGCGTGCGGGGGCGTTCAAGCCGCGCACCAGCCCATATTCGTTCCAGGGGATGGGACAGGAAGGTTTGGACATCCTGCGCCGGGCGCGCGCGAAGACCGGCATCGGCATCGTCACGGAGCTGATGGACACCGACACCGCCGACGTCGTCGAGGACGCGGCCGACATCATCCAGATCGGCACGCGCAACATGCAGAACTTCAGCCTGCTCAAGCGCGTGGGAAAGGCGAGGAAACCGGTGCTGCTCAAGCGCGGCATGTCGGCGACGCTGGAGGACTGGCTGATGGCGGCCGAGTACGTCATGGCGGGGGGGAACTACAACGTGATCCTCTGCGAGCGCGGCGTCCGCACTTTCAGCGACCACAGCCGCAACACGCTCGACCTGTCGGTGATCCCGCCGGCGAAGAAGCTGTCGCACCTGCCGATCCTGGTCGATCCCAGCCACGGCACCGGCAAGCGCGACTACGTCCCGCCGATGGCGCTGGCGTCGCTCGCCGCCGGCGCCGACGGCCTGCTGATCGAGACGCACCCCGACCCCGACCACGCCGCGTCGGACGGCGCCCAGACGCTGGACTTCGCCGCGTTCGACAAACTGCTGGAGAACCTGAAACGGCTCGCGGAGCCGCTGGGCAAGACGATGAACTGACGCAAACAGCCCGCCATGATTGGCGGGCTGTTTGCGTTGTGGGAGTGTCAGCGACCGGGAGGGCGAGGCTCTGTCATCCGACATAAAGTTTTGCCGTCGGCCTGAAGGGATCTCGTCACTTCGGCAGTTCGACGCAGATCAGCTCCTTCGCGTCGCGGATGTAGAGCCGGCCGTTCGAGATGGCGGGGTGCGCCCAGGTGGTGCCGCAGATCTTCGAGCGGGCCAGTTCGCGGAACTCCTTCGGGTCGGGCTGGACCAGGACCAGGTCGCCGTCCTCCTCGATGAGGAGGAGCTTGTCGTCGCCGGTGCGGGCGAGGCTGGCGTGGTACTTGCCGACCTTGTCGCGCTTCCAGAGCGACTTGCCGGTCGAGAGTTCGACGCAGTGCAGGTTGGCGACGGCCTTGGTGAGCGAAGCCTGTCCTGTGACGAGGTAGAGGTGGTCCTTGCCGACGGTGGCGGGGGTGGAGAAGTAGCAGTGCCATTCCTTCTTCATCCAAAGCTCGGTCGCTTTCGGAACGGCCTGCGAGTTGTCGAGCTTCAGGGCGACGCCGCCGAGGGTGACGGAGCTGGCGAACAGCGTGTCGCCAAGGACGACGGGGGTGGTGGAGCTTTCGGCGAGCTTGTCCTTGAACGGGTGCTGCCAAAAGACACTGCCGCCCGCCGGGGCGAGGCTGACAATCCCCTTGCCGGTGAGAAAGATCGCCTGGCGGTCGTCGCCTTTGCCGTAGATGATCGGCGAGGAATAGCTGGCGGTGTCGTCGAGAACCTTCCACACTTCCTTGCCGGTGTTCTTGTTGAAGGCGACGATGGAGGCGCCCTTGGCCCCGACGTTCACGAGGACGTTGTCGCCGTCGATGAGGGGCGAGCCGGAGATTCCGAAAGTGAGGTTCTTGCCCTTGTACTCGTTGAGGGTGTCGACCTGCCAGACCTTCTCCCCCTTCTTGGCGTCGAAGCAGGTGAGGATGCCGGTAATGCCGAGGGTGTAGACCTTGCCAGCATCAACCGCAGGGGTGCCGCGCGGCCCCAGGCCGAACGGGTTGAGGAACAACGCGCGCGGGTACTTCGCCTCCCAGAGCGGATCGCCCTTCTCGGCGTCGAAGGCGTACAGCACCTCCTCGTTGTTGGTGATCTGCTTGTTCGGCACGTGGGCGTGCAGGTACACCTTGCCGTCGGCGACGACGGGCGAGCTGTGCCCGTCGCCGACCGGCTTCTTCCAGAGGATCTTGAGAGGCTCCTTCCAGGGCTTGACGATCTCGTCGGTGCTGCCGTCGCGGCGCGGCCCGAGCCACTGGGGCCAATCGGAAGCGGCGACGAACGGTGCGGTCAGCAGCAGAATCGCCAGGGCGCGCAGTTCCTTCATGGGGTTCCTTTCACAAGCGGATGACCTTGAGCCTGCGGGTGATTTCCTCGACGGGGACGAGTTCGCCTTCGCCGGAGCCGGGGCAGACGTCGACGGTTCGCTGCCAGTCGGCGCGTGTTTTCACGTTGCTTTCCCAGAAGGGCCAGGTGCGGCATTGGCCGGGGCGGTCGGCGTAGATCGTGCAGCCCTGCTTGGCGTCGAAGAAGACGCAGTCGCCGTTCGCCTTCTCGCGCAGGGTGAGGCCGCGATGCGCTAGACGCGTGTAGATCGCTACAAATTCATGGATCGGCAGTGCGAGCCGGGCGGCGAGTTCGGCGGCCTCGGCGTCGTCGA
>JAYSSW010000918.1:0-2961 GCA_043720335.1 Planctomycetia bacterium | reverse complement strand
GATCAGCCCAGCAAGACTCCCTCGGCAAAACCACCGGATTCCAGTCTACTCGCGCAAAACCCGCACTTCTAGCCCTGTCGCGGGCCGTTGTTTTTTTTCGACCAGGCGAACGGCCTGCGTAAGCTGGCTTGTTGAACTTTCAGCAGCGGGGTTCACGCCCGGTCCTTGGCTTCGCCTTGCCTTTCGCGGAGATCCGCCATGCCCAAGCGCCCCGCCGCCAGCTCCGACAACAGCGCCCTGGAAAGCGTCCAGGCGGCGCCCCTGATCGAGTCACGGCGCCCGACGCCGGAGCAGCGCCGCGCAGCGGGCAAGGCGCAGCGGGCGGTGGTGTCGCGCACCGCGCACGCCGACTGGAAAGCGACGAGGAAGAGGCCCGACCCGGTCGCGATCCTGGATGAATCGAGCAGGCCGCGACTGCAGCACCTCGTTCCGATCCGCTATGGCCGGATGCTCGAGTCGCCGTTCGCGTACCTGCGCGGCAGCCCGGCGGTGATGGCGAGCGACCTCGCCACGACGCCGGTTTCCGGCCTCCAGGTCCAGGCGTGCGGCGACTGCCACCTCTCGAACTTCGGCCTGTACGCCAGCCCGGAGCGCAATCTCCTGTTCGACCTCAACGACTTCGACGAGACGCTGCCCGGCCCCTGGGAATGGGACGTGAAGCGGTTGGCGACGAGCTGTGTCGTGGCCGCCCGCGCCAACGGCTTCCGCAAGCAGGACGCCAGCGACGCAGCCCGCGCCTGCGTGCGCACCTACCGCCAACGCATGCGCGAGTTCGGAGAGATGCGCACGCTCGACGTGTGGTACGACCGCGTCGACGCCAACGAGGCGCTGAAGCTGGTCAACCCCGAAGGCCAGAAGCGGATGTCGCACGACTTCTTCAAGGCGCGCAGCAAAACGAGCATGCAGGCGATCAGCGACCTGGTGTCGCTGGAGGACGATCCGCCCTGGTTCCTCGAGAAGGACCGCATCGTCGAGCGCCTCGAAGACCCGGCCCTTCCTGAGACGCTCAAGCGGCTGATGCGGAGCTACCGAGCGACGCTCCAGGACGACCGCCTGTCGCTCGTCGAGCGCTACCGTTTCGTCGACATCGTGCTGCGCGTGTTCGGCGTCGGCAGCGTCGGCACGCGCTGCTACCTGATGCTTTTCGACGGCAGCCACCCCGACGATCCGCTGGTGATCCAGGTGAAAGAGGCGACCGCGTCGGTGCTGGAGCCGCACCTGAAGCAAAGCCGCAAGACGACCGGCGGACACCGCGTCGTGTCGGGGCAGCGGCTGATGCAGTCGGCGACCGACATCTTCCTCGGCTGGTCGTCCGAAGGAGGGCACGACTTCTACGTACGCCAGTACCGCGACATGAAGGGGGCGGCGAAGCTCGACAAGATGTCGCCCGCCACGCTGCGCGACTACGCCGCCCTGTGCGGCTGGGTGCTGGCCCGCGCCCATGCGAGGTCGGGCGACGCCGCGATGCTGTCGGGCTACCTCGGCAGGAGCGAGGCGTTCGACGACGCGCTGGTCCAGTTCGCCGGTGCCTTCGCCGACCAGAACGACCGCGACTTCGAGAAGTTCCAGGCGGCGGTGAAGTCGGGCCGGCTCCCCGCCGAGCGCGGCATCTGAAACGAGAAACGCCAGCGAGGTTCGCTGGCGTTCGTCGTTGATCGAGCGTCAGATGCGCGGGGCAGTCGGATCGGGGCGAGGCGTTGGCGCCGGGGGGGGCGTCGTCATCGGCTGCGACACGGGCACCGCAGGCGTCGTCTGAGGCAGCGGACGCGGGAACGCCGGCGGAGCCGCGATCGGCGGCAGCGTCACCGACGGGATCGTCGGCTGACCCTCGACCTGGATCGTCGGCGGCGGGTTGTTGTCCGCCAGCGGCGGTTCCTTGCCCTGGACCACGGTCTTCGCCGCCATCGGGTCGGTCTTGGCCGGCGTGTAGCCCGCCCACTGGTAGCGCATCAGCGAGGTCTTCGCATGCCAGCGGACGCGCCAGTTCTCGTCCTGCTGCGCCTTCTCCAGCGCCTGCCCCGCCAACGGCGTGACGGGCCGAAGCCGCGACAGGCTGTCGAGCGCCTCGTAACGGACGGCGCTGCTCTTGTCGTTCTGCAGCACGTCGACCAGCACAGGGACGATCTCGGTGAACGTCTTCGCGTCGAACTCGCGCAGCTCCTCGGCCGCCGAGGTCCGCTTGCGTTCGTCGCCGTCGGTTTTGACGATGAGGATCAGTTCCGGCACGCGCTGCTGCGGCGCCGGTCTCGGTTTCTTGCTGAAGAGCTGGGCATGGGCGGTGCCGGCCGGGAGCAGGAGGAATCCGAGCAGGGCCAGGAAAAGGAACCGCTGCATGGCAAGGCTCCGTGGGTGAGGGTTCTGGATTCGGCGGGGCGACGCCTCATCCTTTCCTTCGACGCTTTCACGCCATCAACCACGCGATTCATGGACGACTTGAGCGGAAACCGCGCGGTGGGCCGCCATAGAATCGCTAGAACTGCACCAGACGCGCCACGAACACCGCAGCCCTCCCGACATGCTCGCATCCATCCCGCCGACACTGAACCCTGTGATTCTTTCATCGCTTTCTGGCATCAGCATCGTCGTCCTGGCATGGGCAGTCTGGTGCAATGCACGGACGAGCCTGCTGCACACGTCATGTTGGGCGCTAGCGGCGGCGGCCACCTGGGGAACCTTGGGGCTGCTGGACGCGGATCTGGCGTCGTCGAACCGCCCGGCGTTCTGGGTTGCGTTCGGCATGACGGCCGCCCCGATCGTCACGCTGCTCGGCGCACGTCAGCCCACGGTCGCGGCGTGGAACTTCGTCGTCGTCGGCTTCCTGGCGACGCTGCTCTTCCCGGTCCTCAGCAACCAGTTGATCGGCAGCGACCTCGCTACGCCATTCCAGTTCTTCTTCCTCGGCATCGCGCTGCTCGTCGGCGTCGTCAACTACCTGCCGACGCGGTTGATGCCCGCAGCGCT
>JAYSSW010000917.1:0-6256 GCA_043720335.1 Planctomycetia bacterium | reverse complement strand
GTCGATGTCCTTGGCGTTGCGCGCTTGTTCGAGGGGCATGTACCAGGGGGTGCCGACGGCGTGCCCGGTCTGGGTCAGCGACATGTCCTCGTCGTGGGTCTTGACCATGCCGAGGTCGGCGATCTTCACCTTGCCCTGGTGGGTGACGAGGACGTTGTCGGGCTTGATGTCGCGGTGGACCAGGCCGGAGTCGTGGGCGTACTGCAGCGCTTCGAGGCAGCGCAGGGTGATGGTGACGGCGTCGTCGACGCCGACGCGGCCGACCTGGGCGAGCCATTTCTGCATGCTCAGCCCGTCGATGTGCTCCATGGCGACGAAGTGGCAGCCGTGGTCCTCGCCGATGCCGAAGGCCTGGACGATGTTGGGGTGGTCGAGCTGCCCCATCACGCGGCCTTCGCGGTAGAGGCGCTCGACGAGCTTGGGGTTGCTGGCGATGTGCGGGAAGAGGATCTTGAGGGCGACATGGCGGTCGTAGCTGACCTGCTTGGCGAGGTAGACGGCGCCCATCGCCCCTTCGCCGAGCTTCTTGAGGAGCTGGTAGTCGCCGAGGACGACGACGTTCTTGCCCAGCACGCGCGAAGGCGACAGCTCCGTCTCGTTGGATGGGTCGCCAGCGTGGCCAGCAGGGTCGCCGTGCACGACGTGCGTGGATCCCAGGTCGGCGAGCGAAGCGTCGTCGGAGTCGTCGGGGACGGGCGTTGGTTTGTCCATGTCCATGTCGCCAGGGGACGTGGGAGACGCCCCATGCTTGGCCGGCCGTGTCGGGGCGATGATGCCCTGGTGCCGCGGTCGCTTGTCCATTGAGCTCCTCGTGTGGACGACGGTTCATGGAGCAGCCCTGCTGCGGCCGCTCCACCGATGGTCCGGGCGGTGTCGCCAAAGTTGCCTTCGCGGTCAAGGGATGTGGAACAACCGCGCGAAAGCGCATGCGGAACACGGAGAAGGGTTCTTCCGGGCGCGATAGGAACACTTCCATTCCACCGCGACTATAGCACAGCAATTGTATCCTGGTTCGGCCGCTTCGACACAAGCGAAAACGATTTTCTCGTCACGGCTTCCTTTTCCGTAGGAGAATCACCGTCTCATCCCCTTCGCCGCTGCCGCATGCAGAAAAGCCGATTCCTTCGCGAATCGCCGCGCAACCGGCAAATGGTGAGCTATGCTTCCGCAAGGAAGTTCACGCCCACCCCTTTATCCCCCCGAAGGTGGTCGCTCGCATGGCTGTCGCGCATCTGGTACTGGCCGGCCTCGGCCCCAAACTGTCGGGCCTCACCTGGGAAACGCACCACCGGCTGCGCATCGGCCGGCTCAACAACCTCGACGTGGTCCTCCGCGACTTCACCGTCGACCGCGTCCACGCCGAGGTCAAGCACCAGGGCGCCAGCTGGGTGATCCGCGACCTCGCCAACAGCCCCAACTACCCCACCCTCGTCAACAACATCGTCCTGGCCGGCGACGACAAGGTCCTGCGCGCCGACGACCTGCTCCAGCTGGGCAAGCTCCAGCTCAAGGTGGCCGCCATCGACGATGGCGACGAGGGGCGCCACCGGCTGCCGATGCCCCCGCGCGTCGCCTCGCTCGCCCCCGCTGACGTGCTGACGCCGATCGTTCCCAGCACGCACGTCCCCGCCCCCGCCCCCGCCACGATCATGACCTCGGGCTTCCACGCCCGCATCGACGCCTCCGCCACGTGCAGCTGGGACGACGCCCTCAGCCGCGTCGCGCTCGACCCGCGCGCCCAGCCCCTGCAGGGCAAGGCGCTGCTGACGCTGCTGCGCACCAACCACCACCTGTCGCACATCTCCAACCTCGACGAACTGCTGATGTCGATCCTCGCCGACGTGGTCGGCGCCCTGGGGGCGCAGCGAGGCACCATCGTGCTGGCCGACCCGGCCACCCACGAGCTGCACCAGAAGGCGATGCTCGCCCCCGCGCTGAAAGGCCCGGCCCTGCGCCGCTCCTACAGCCGCACCCTCGTGCAGCGCTGCTTCGCGCGCGGCGAGTCGCTGCTCTGCCAGGACATCAACGCCGACGGCGAGCTGAACATGGCCCGCAGCGTCCGCCAGGGGTCGATGGCGTCGGTCATCTGCGCCCTGCTGCGCACGCCGCGCAGCCGCATCGGCGTGCTGCACCTCGACCGGGGCATCCTCCACGAGCCGTTCAGCGAGGCCGACCTCTACCTCGCCGACGCCATCGCCGCCAGCGTCGCCGTCGCCATCGAGAGCGCCCAGCTCGTCTCGCAGCAGCGCGACCAGTTCATCCAGACCGTCACCACGCTGGCCCGCGCCGTCGAGATGCGCGACCAGTACACCGGCGACCACACCCGCCGCGTCACCGACTACTCGCTTCTCCTGGCCGACGCCCTGATGCTCTCCAACGACGAGAAGTACCAGATCCAGATCGGCACGCCGCTGCACGACATCGGCAAGATCGGCATCGACGACGCCGTCCTCCGCAAGCCCGGCAAGCTCACCACCGGCGAGTTCGAGCACATGAAGACGCACACCGTCAAAGGCGCGTCGATGCTCGACTCCATCTTCAACCTGTCGCCGATGATCCCCATCGTCAAGCACCACCACGAGCGCTGGGACGGCAGCGGCTACCCCGACGGGCTGGCCGGCGAGCGCATCCCGCTGATCGCCCGCATCGTCTCGGTCGCCGACGCCTTCGACGCGATGACGTCCGACCGCCCGTACCGCACGGCGATGCCGATCGAGCAGGCCTACGCGGAGCTGATCCACAAGGCCGGCAGCCACTTCGACCCCGAATGCGTCCAGGCCTTCCTGCGGCTCAAGACGAAAGTCAGCGCCGCGGCGAGGCCGACGTGATCCAATCCGCTGCGATCAGCCGCGCCGTCGGACACGCCAACGGTAGGCGCCTGCGGCGGCGCTGAAGGCCAACGCGCAGCCAGCGACACTGGGCCACAGCCAGACGCTGCTTGACTCGACAGGGGCGGCGACGGGCGGGGCTGGCGGCTCCTTCGGCGCGAGGGGCGGCGCAGGCGCTTTCGGCGCCGCGGGGGGATTGAGCCGCTGCGACTTCCCCTCCAGGCGGTACCCCTCCTTGGTCGCGATCCAGCGCCCGTCGTCCATTTCCTGGTGCCCGATGTACTCCAGCAGCTGCCACGCCGGGTGGTTCTCGGCGTTGAAGAAGCCGGGCCGGGTGTCGAGGTAGGTGCCGAGGTCCGGGTCGTGGTATTTCAGGTTCTCGGCGAAGGTCAACTTCAGCTTGGTCGCCTCCTCCAGCCGGCGGACCAGTTCCGGCAGCTTGAGGCTCTGCTCCTGGATCGTCAGTTTGACGAACAGCCGCCGGTCTTTCCGCAGCACCGCGAGATGCGGATACTTCGCGGCGAAGTCGTTCCACGGCTTGTTCAGCCGCGCGACCTCCTCGTCGTTGGCCTTCTTCAGGGCGGCCGCCTTCGCGTCCTGTTCCGGTGTGTGCACGTAGTTGGGCTTGCCGTGCAGGCGGTAGCCGGTCTCGGTCTTCTCCCAATGCGGCGCGACGAAGTTCATGTTCGCGCCGTAGCGCATGAACCCCCAGGCCGGGATCTTGACCTTCGGGTTGAAAAACAAGCGGCTGGCGATGCGGCCCACTTTGGGCGGGTCGGCCAGCGTGATCGAAAGTCCGGTCCCCTTCCGAAGTTCCTCCAGCCATTCCTCGATCGAAGGATCGCCGCCGGAAGCCGTGATCGCCATGCGGACCTGCAAGCGCGGATCCTCGCTGATGATGGAAAGCCAGGCTTTCTCGTGCGGCCCCTGCAGCGGAATCTCCCCGCCGGAACCCGGCGCAGACGAACCCAGGAACAGCGCGACGCAAGCCAGCACGATGGAACGCTTCATGGTTGCGACCTGGACAGGAAGGGATCGAAGTCTACCGGCGCCGGTACACGGCGTAGGCGCCGCCCGAAACAACGACGCAGCCCGCCGCCACCGCGCCTGCGATCGCCCAGAAGCGGCTCGACTCGTCCGGCGGAGGCGGCGGCGCTTCGGTCGATTTCGCTTCGGCAGGCAGGCCGAAGCGGATCAGCCGCCCGTACTCCAGCAGCGTCTTGAGCGGCTCGTCGACGTTCGGCGCAGCTTGCAGCTGCTCCTGGCGAACGTAGGATGCTTTGGCCTCGGTTCCCTGGAGCTTGAAATAGAACTTCTCGCCCTTCTTCTCGGCGCCGGGCCGGGCGCTGTCGCCGAAAACATAGGTCAGGTTGGGCGTCTCCCCGTCCGTGTCGGTGACGATGTGCTTGACGGGCTGCTTGGCGTCGGTCCAGAGCGGCTTGACCTGCCGCAGCCCCTCCTCGCCCGGCTTCAACGGAGGCGAGTAGAAGACCCTGCCCGAATCGGTGACGAAGTAGTAGTTGTCCTGCATGGCGTAGACATGGAACGGCTCCGTGAACGCGACTTCGAGCGTTTCGCCGTCGCTCCATTCGCCTGCCAACCAGCCGTTTTTCAGTTTGTTGTTCACCGGCCTCGGATCCGGCCCCCAGACCGCCTGGTACTTCGCGGTGCTGAA
Source organism: Planctomycetia bacterium (assembly GCA_043720335.1). GTDB lineage: Bacteria > Planctomycetota > Planctomycetia > Gemmatales > Gemmataceae > JAYSSW01. Next base: position 1,753 of record JAYSSW010000917.1, on the reverse strand, counting down.
CTGCCAGATCGTGTTGCGGATGTCGAACACCCCTGGATTCTTCGCCGGCAGCGCATGGTATCCGAACTGACAAACCAGGAAGAGCCGAACGAAATTGGAATCCGTGGAAAGCGGAAGGTAGTCGTAGGAATAGCGCTTGCGACTCGATAGTCCATGGAGCGAATCGAGCGTATCTCGTTCAGCAAACATACTCAGGTAAAAGCCTTTTTCGTTGTTGGTCTTGACTCGGCCCCTTTCAAAATCAGAAAAATCAAGGCGATAATAAAAATTACAATTCCATATCGAAACGTTTGCGTACAGTTTGTCATCGGCGATGCGGTACTTGTTCCAGCGGTCGGCAATCCCAGGGAATTGCATGCTCTTTTCCTGTTTTGCTTCTTTGAGCATTGAATGAAGCAGGTAGTTGTTGCCTTTCTCGGCAAGACTTGCATCCACTGCCGCGTAGCATTTCGAGTTCACAAGATAGCCGTACGCGACCTTCGCTGGTTCATCGCCGGCTGGTTTTTGAATGGCTGGAACGCCACCACTCCAAACCAAGCTCGCGCCGGCCAGCAAGGCCAGTCCAGGCAGCCACATCAAAGCAGCCAACGATTTCGCGTTCATTCCTGAAATTCCATGTACATCGGTTCAAATTCCGCAGATAGGCTGCAAAGCTGTAGGAGTTGGCAAATCTCACTAGATGGCCATTTCACAAGTCCCTGACCACCGATTCCTGGCAAAAATCGCCGTAAATCCTTACACACCAAGGCTTCAAACTGCTCAGAGACTTGCGAAACGGTCATCTAGTCATACTGCTCGATCCTCTTCAGATCCACACCGAACTGAATACCGGTGTTTTCCGGAGCCGGATTTCGTACTCTGATGGAAAGTTGCGCTGGTTGATTATTTTCACCAGGCACAAGGGTGGCGTAGCCAAATACGGCAGCTTTTTCAAATTCGATCAATGAGGCGTATTTTTTCCCGTAGCTCGGATCGTAGAGCGTTTTGCTTTTGAGGTCGTACAGCGCCACAATATGCAGCTGGAAGAGGGACGCCGGATCATCCGAGTTTTGTCCTTTGAGGCCTGGGGCGTCCTTGACAACCTCGCCGTTCGCGGCCCAAGTGTATTTGTTGCCGGTATGAAAATCGGGCCAAGAGACATCAGGAAGCGTGTTATTCCAGGGCTCTTGCACGTTTTTAGGCGAAGTCCAATGGTTGTTGATCATCATCCATGTTCGTTTCTGTTTCACTTCAATTGTTTTTAGGCTGATATTCTGGCCCGCCATGTACTTGTCCTGCTTGAACAGGAACTCGGTGAAGATCACGCAGCAGCCAAGGCAGTCGGTGTTTCCCTTCTGTCCTTGGCCGGTCTTCGTCTTGTCGGCCAGGATGCCCTTGACCCGGTGGAATTCTTCCTGCCACAAGCCGGTCGGGAAAAGCCAGTCCTTGTAGTAGTAGATTGCTTGGCCGTTGTATTGCCCTGGCTCGGATGATAATCAATAAGTCACGCTGAATTCGCAGCGTTTACTGCCGTTTCAAGAAAATCATATTGATTATCATTCGGGCCGGCGTAATATGTGAGCGTGTTTTGTGGAACAAAGGCCTTGGTCCAGATCGTTTCAACAAAGGTGTCCCAGTCGTTGAGCCCCTTCCCCATTTCGCAGCCACCGGCGACGGACGCCTCGTAGGCAGGGGATTCCGGCAGGGCCAGCTGCTACTAAATGGCTGATCCGGCAAGAACTTCGAGCAGGAAGCGGAGGTCCCAGCCGCAGAG
>JAYSSW010000916.1:0-2972 GCA_043720335.1 Planctomycetia bacterium | reverse complement strand
CGTGAAGCTGCGACTCGGCATAGAGGTCGTAAGCGAAGCCTTCGCGTTCCAGCCAGCCGAGCAGCCGCCATTCCGCCGGGGCGACGTGGCAGGCGGCGCGGCCCTCGATCGGGTCGGTGATCTTCTCCGCCGGGTCGAGATGGTTGATCGGCTCGGGGCGGTCGAACGACAGCGGCGCGTACGAATCACTTCCCCACGACTGGTGCAGCGGGTCGTTGTAGCGTTTCAGTTCCTGCCGCGAGTTGACGGTCGGCGTCGGCGGGAATTGATCCGCGTGGATGTAGTTGCTGCGGCCTCCGAAGGCGTTGTAGGCGTTCCAGGTGAGGTTTGACGCCAGCACAGCAACAGAAGAGGTGGGCTTCGCTGGCGCGACGATCCAGGGGAAGGTGAACGATTGGCCCGACTTCGTGGACGCGTGGAAGTAGTAGAGGCCGGAGCGTGCCGGGGCGACGACGCGCTGCGCGTGATGCGGGCTGTTGCGGTAGCCGACGTGGTTCCACTGCACGCCGGTGCGGGTGTAGTCGCCGTCGGGGGTGATCTGCTGGGTGGCGACGGGGCCGTGCTCGTCGTGCCAGCCGAGGCCCTGGACGAACTCCTTGTCCCAGCCACAGCGCCAGAGTTCGAGCTTGTAAGGCTCCATCGAATGGACGCGGAACTCGGCCGACTCGCCGCTGCACACGAACTTGGGCCAGGCGTAGCCGAGCAGCGTGTTGGACAACAGCCGGAAGTGGTACGGCGTCGCCGGGTCGGGCGTCATGCGGACGCGCTTGGCGCCGAAGCCGGGTTTCGCCAGGACCACGTCGTAGTCGCCGATGGGCAGGTCGAGATGCACCGCCCCGCTGGCCCGCGACCGCGTCTCCCACGATTGGCCGCGCGCGTCGATGAATTCGAGCAGCACGTCGGGCAGGCCGACATAGCGTTCATCGCTGACAAACCCGACAAGCATGGCGTGGTTCCGTTTCATCGCCGCGTGGTTTTACCCAGGGACGGCTGTCGCTGGGCTTTCGGTGTCTCTCTCTGACTGCCTTTCCCGCTTCCTGCCTTTTCTTCGTGTTCCTTCGTGCTCCTTCGTGGTTCCAATCTTTCTTCTCTTCATGCCTCTTCGTGGTTCCGTCAATCTTGGATTTGCCGGCCCAGACTACCCAAAGCGTGCGCGATCTGTTAGCATAAACTGCAACAGGTGTGAATCGTTCCTTTTTTGTCGAGGATGCTTTATGGCGAAAGAAGAAGCCTTCATGATGGAGGGCAAGGTGACCCAGGCCCTCGCGAACACGCAGTTCCGCGTCAAGCTCAGCAACGGGCACGAGATCGTTGCCCACATCGCGGGGAAGATGCGCAAGCACTTCATCCGCATCCTTCCGGGCGACACCGTGACCGTCGCCATCTCGGCGTACGACCTGAACAAAGGCCGCATCACGTTCCGCGGGCCGCTGCGCCAGGCGAACAAGGAAGCCGAAGAAGCCAGCGCGTAGCCGCGTCGCTTGGCCCCCTCCCCCGCACAAGGAAAAGGATCGTGCGCCGAAACAGGCGAACGATCCTTTTCCATTTCACGAATGCGCGTCGCGCTTCAGTTCCAGCACGCTCCACAGGCTGGGGTCTTCCCAGAACGGGAACTCCTGCGTCAAGCTGAGGAGCTGTTCGCCGAGCTCGTCGTCGCGGATCGAGTAGAAGAAGCCGAGGCGGCGATGCTGCTCCGGGTCGTAGCCGGTGAGCGCAGCCGCTGGGACGAACGCTTCGAGGCGGTAGCCCCCCTTGCGGCGCTGCACGAGGAACGGGACGCTGCCGACGGTGGCGAATGGGGCGTCTTCGAGGGCGCGGTTGATCTTCGACTGCGCGAAGGCGGGTTCGGTGTGGTCCTCGCCGGCGCCGCTCGCCAGGAAATGGAACTGGTGGCAGTAGCGGCTGGCGCGGTGGTTGCTCCGCGCGTCGCGCGTGTCGATCCACAGCGTCACGCCGTCCGAGCTGCGCGGCTTCGCCACATCGCCCTGCGGCAGCTTGTCCTTGCCGCGCACCTCCACCTGCAGGCCGATGCCCAGCTCGTTCCACGCCAGCCGCACGTCGGCGAACGACGTTTCGTCGTCCATCGCCGCGAAGTCGTCCACGCGGCACGCTTCGGGCAGGTCGAGCAGCTGGTCGTCGTCGCGCAGCGGCATCGCGGCGACGTGCAGGCACGGCTGAGCGACGCGGAACAGGAACCGGTGCGGGATCAGCGGCATGGGGCGGGTCCGTTTCGGTGAGGAGCTTCGCCGTTGTCACAGCGTTTCATGAGGTCGAATCTTGACGCCCTTGAACTGCTTGACACAGTCGGTGATGGCGATCTCGGTCGGCAGGCGCTCGATGCTCGACGCGCCGAAGAAGCCGACGACGCCCTTCGTTCGCTGGATGACGAACTGCGCGTCGGCCGGCTCGGAGATCGGGCCGCCGTGGCACAGCACCAGGATGTCGGGCTTCACCTTCCTCGCCGCGTCCGCCATCGCCTGCACGCGAACCACCGACTCCTCCAGCGTGAACGCCGTCTTGGCGCCGATGCTCCCCTTGGTCGTCAGCCCCATGTGCGGGATGAGCACGTCGGCGCCGGCCTTGGCCATGTCGCGGGCCTCGTCCGCGTTGAAGACGTAGGGGCAGGTCAACAGGCCGAACTCGTGCGCGGTCCGGATCATGTCGACCTCCTTGCTGTAGCCCATGTCGGTCTCTTCGAGGTTCTGGCGGAACAGCCCGTCGATCAACCCCACCGTGGGGAAGTTCTGCACGCCGGAGAAGCCGGCCGCCTGCACGTCGCGCAGGAAGAGCTTCATGATGCGGAACGGGTCGGTGCCGCACACGCCGGCCAGAACCGGCGTGTTCTGGACGACGGGCAGCACCTCGCGGGCCAAGTCCATGACGATGGCGTTGGCGTCTCCGTAGGGCATCATGCCCGACATGCTGCCCCGCCCCGCCATGCGGAACCGGCCGGAGTTGTAGATGATGACGAG
>JAYSSW010000915.1:0-13465 GCA_043720335.1 Planctomycetia bacterium | reverse complement strand
CCGGCAGTTCGCGCCGCGTGTCCAACAGGTCTTCGCCCCAACCGGGCGTCGGCGCGTACCCGGCGAGGCCCCACTTCATGTAGTCGAGTTTCAGTTCGAGGTGCCAGTGGGCCTCGGTGATCGCGTTCGCCGACCACTCGCCCATCGCCGCGCTCACCGGCACGCGGCCCTTCACGCGCTCCACCACCGCCGCCACGACCTCGGCCTCAGCCATGCCCAGCGGGCCTTTGGATGGCTCCTTCACGTCGATCAGGTCCGCGCCGCCGCGAAGCGCCGCCTCCGCTTCGACGGCGTCGCGCACGCTGACCAGCAACCGGATGTCATTCGCCATCGCACCGCACCGGGAGACCAGGAGGCCGACGCCGCAGCGGCATCTTCCCTGGGGGGCCGCTTGCAAGCCCGCTGCCGTCCACCCTGCCGCGCGAGGGGCCGGACGAGGCATGAGGGGCGTCCTCGAAGGCGCCAATGAAAACCGCCTTGCCCAAACCCTTGCAAGCAAAAGTTTGGGCAAGGCGGAAGCAGGAAGCGGAGAGGAAGGGATTCGAACCCTTGGTACAGTTGCCTGCACACGGCATTTCCAGTGCCGCACCTTCGGCCGCTCGGTCACCTCTCCGGCATCGTCTTCCCTGACGACCCTCTCATCTTAAAGATCGGCGTGCCTCGCGTCAATCAACCCGACAATTCCTGCGATTGCGTGGTTGATCCGCCCCGCGCGACCCCTTACAATCGGCCCGTTGCGCGGCGACGGACCATGTCGCCGCCGGTCCCACCCACCCCAAGGAGCACGCATGCTGCGCTCTCTCCGCTTCGCGCTGGCCGTCGCCTGTCTCGCCGGCTACGTCGGCTTCGCTTCCCGTCCCGCCTCCGCAGGCGACGACAAAGACTTCGTCGATCTCTTCAACGGCAAAGATCTCGCCGGCTGGAAGGTCTTCCCCGAGAAGGCCGCCAAGGGCTTCACCGTCAAGGACGGCGCCGTCGTCGTGGCCGGCAACCCCGCTGGCTACTTCCACACCGACAAGAGCTTCAAGAACTACGTCCTCACCTTCGACTGGCGCTACCAGCGCCCCGCCAAGCTCGAAGACGACAAGAAGTTCGGAGGCAACAGCGGCCTGCTGCTGCACATCCAGGAGCCGCACAAGGTTTGGCCCACCTCGCTCGAAATCCAGGGCGCCAACGGCAGCCACGGCTCGTTCATCGGCATCAACACCAAGGTCGCCAACTACAAGTTCGACAGCGCCGCCCTCGCCAAAGTTCGCAACAAAGTCGGCGAATGGAACACCACGGAAGTGACCGTCAAGGACGGCGCCGTCGTCGCCAAAGTCAACGGCGCCGTCATCGGCGCCGGAACCATCACCCTGAAGGAAGGCCCGCTCGGCTTCCAGTCCGAAGGCGCCGAGATCCACTTCAAGAACATCCGCGTCAAGAAGAACGACTGACGATCTTGCGAAACCCCGCCGCCTGTCGGCAGCGGGCTTGATATGATTTTGCGGGATGATTTTCCGTTTCACTCTCACCTTGGAGTTCGCGTCATGAAGTTCGCGTTGCATTCGCTCGCTTTCCTGCTGGCGGCCGGTGTCATCACCGCCGTCGGCCAGGCCGGCGGCGACAAGGGGTTCAAGCCGCTCTTCAACGGCAAGAACCTCGACGGCTGGAAGATCTTCCTCAAGGATGACAAGGCCGACCCCGCCAAAGCGATCACGGTCAAGGACGGCGAGATCCAGGTCAGCGGCGACGGCACCTTCGGCTACTTCCACACCACGAAGAGCCACAAGAACTACGTCGTCCGCTACTCGTGGACCTACCCCAAGAACCAGCCCGAGAAAACGTCGATGAACAGCGGGCTGCTCGTCCACGCCCAGGAACCGCACAAGATCTGGCCGAAATCGGTCGAGCCGCAGGGACGCTACAAGGACCACGGCAAGCTGTTCTTCATCGGCTTCGGCAAGGAAGACAAGACCGAGTCGAAGTTCGACGACAAGGCGCTGCAGGCCGCGCTGAAGCCCAGCCATGAATGGAACACCACCGAGGCGACCGTGCGCGGCGACGGCTCGATCGAGGTGCGCGTCAACGGCTCGGTCGTCAGCTCCGGCAAAAGCCCGCTGACCGAAGGCATGATCGGCTTCCAGTCCGAAGGCGCCCGCATCCACTTCAAGGACATCGCCATCAAGTCGCTCGACTAGTCCCTGGCCGCAGCGTCAACGGCAATCGACAAGTTGCGTCAGGATGGTCCGCGCGGCGCGGACCATCCTGCGTTCATTGGTGGCGAACGTGGGGGCGCGTGTTGCACGGATTTGCTCTACTGGCGTGGACTGTGTCCGCGCTCGCCTGAGGCGAACGGCTAAACGGGCTACTTCGCCACGCCGTGGACGGCGACGGGCAGCATGCGGAGTTTGCCGAGGTCGTCGACGGCGAAGACGAAGTCGAGGGCGAACGGGCCTTCAACCGTCGCGACCAGCGTGAACGGGATCGTCAGCTCCCCGCGCGCCGGCACGGTGACCGGCCAATCCTCAGGCCTCGCACGGAGGCATCGGACCGTCCCTCAGCATGGCTCGTCCAGCACGCCGACGATCCGCAGCGGCACGTCGGCGCGGTTGGCCATCGTGAACGTCACTTCGATGCGGTTGTCCAGCACCAGCGAGCCCACGTCGATCTTCGGCGACACCAGCGCCATCGCGGGCGGCTCAGGCTGCTCGTACCAGTACGACACGCCCGCTGCGATGAAGAGAAGGACCGCGATTGCGGTGAAAACGTGCTGCAAGATCCGCATGGCATCGCCCCCGGTGAAGGGAAACCTACTTCGTTGCAGGGTATCCGTCTTACCCGCCCTTTGTCAAGCATTTCGACCCGCGATCATCAGCGATCGTCGACGCTCGGACGATCCGCACCGCAAGGCTATCAATGAATCGAAGCGAGCGCGATCCTCATCCATCAGGGCCTTCCAGTTCGTGGGCGTTGGCTTCCCCCATTCGCAAAGACACGCTTCGTTCTCGGAAAAGGTCCACGCCATGACGAGCCGAGTCCTGCACTTCCGCTCGCGTTTCGAGGTTCCCGCCGCGCTGCTGTTCGCGTGGCACGCGCGGCCCGGCGCGTTCCAGCGGCTGTCGCCGCCGTGGGAGGAGTTGGACGTGGTGCAGGCGTCCACCAGTGTCGCCGACGGCACGCGCGCGATCTTCCGCGTGCCGGCCGGGCCGGTGTCGATCCGCTGGGTCGCGGAGCATCGCGACTATGTCGAAGGCGTGCAGTTCCGCGACGTGCAGCTGCAGGGGCCTTTCGCGAAGTGGGAGCACACGCACCGCGTCGAAGCCGACGGGCCAGGCCACGCCTACCTCGACGACCACATCGACTACGCGCTGCCGCTGGGAGCGGTCGGCGACTGGTTCGGCAACGCTTCGATCCGGGCCATGATGTCGCGCACCTTCGCCTACCGCCACGCCCTTACCCGGCGCGACCTTTCCCTGCACGCGACGCGGCTGGGCATGCCGCCGTGGCGCGTCGCGGTCAGCGGGTCGAGCGGGCTGGTCGGCTCCAGCCTGGTCCCGTACCTCACGACCGGAGGCCATCAGGTTCAACGATTGAGACGCGGCGACGACGACGCTTCGCTCGAAGGCTTGGACGCCGTGGTCCACCTCGCGGGGGAGCCGATCAACGGCCGCTGGACGCCGGCGAAGAAGCAGCGCATCCGCGCCAGCCGGATCGACGGCACGCGGCGGCTGTGCGAGCGATTGGCGCGATGCCGCCGGCCGCCGCGCACGCTGCTGTGCGCCTCGGCGGTCGGGGCGTACGGTGAACGTGGCGACGAAGTCCTGTCGGAAGCAAGCCCGCTTGGGGACGGGTTCCTCGCCGACGTGTGCCGGGGCTGGGAAGCCGCGTGCGAACCGGCGCGGCAGGCGGGAATCCGCGTCGTGCATCTTCGCTTCGGCGTCGTGCTCAGTCCGCGTGGCGGGGCGCTGCGGCAGATGCTGCCGCCGTTTCGATTCGGTCTGGGGGGCCGTGTCGGATCGGGCAGGCAGTGGTTCCCCTGGATCGCCCTCGACGACGTGCTGGGCGTGGTGCATCATTGCCTGGGCGACGAGCGTATCACGGGCCCCGTCAACGTCGTCGCGCCGCAGCAAGTGACGAACGCCGAATTCACCGCGACGCTGGGCAAGGTGCTGCGGCGGCCGACGATCTTCCCCGTTCCCGCCTGGGCCGCCCGTTTCGCTTTCGGCGAGATGGCCGACGCGCTGCTGCTGGCGAGCACGCGCGTCGAACCGCGCCGTTTGCGGGAGAGCGGCTATCCGTTCTTTCTCCCGGACCTCGAATCGGCGCTGCTGCAGATGCTTGGTCAACGGACCTGGCAAGCATGAACATGCGATTTTTTGCATGCAGAGGCTGATTTCCGCACGCTTCCTGAGCAGTCCCGAAATTCGCAGAATTCATGCGAAGCGAGATTGCTTTCTGGAAAATCGGCGTTAGAATCCCTACCAGCTGCGGCCCGTGTGCGATCCATCTCGCATGGGCAACAGCGTCCCGGCCGTCGCCGGGCACGATTCACCCCTTGTCATGGAGACGCTCCGATGAAAAGGTTTGGCAGCCGGTTGGCCCTCAGTCTGGGGGCGGTGGCGGTTCTCGCGTGCCTGTTCACATCGCGCGGCGAAACGCAGGACGTGAGCCTGAAGCCGACGTTCGGAGGGGTCACTCTGAGGGCGGGTTTCGTGCCCGACCCGTACACCAAGACCCTGACTGCAGGCGGCAACATCAAGACCAACCTGGGCAACGTCAACGCCTGGGTCGCCAAGGCCCCCGACTTCCGCCTCAACTACACCGCAGGCAACTTCGCCCTGACGATCATCGCCGAGTCCGCCGAGGACACCACGCTCCTCATCAACCTCCCCAACGGCCAGTGGATCGCCAACGACGACGGCCCCAACACCGGACTCAACCCGCTCCTGAAGTTCGCCCAGCCCCAGTCGGGCCAGTACGACATCTGGGTCGGCTCCTTCGCCGAAGGCAAGTTCCCCCAGGCCAAGCTCATCATCACCGAACTCAAGTAGCCGTTCCCGCGACGACCAAGTTCAAAAAGCCCCCGGCGACACGTCGGGGGCTTTTTCGTTGCCTCGACACAGCCTCGACGATTTTCCGCCCTGATTTCGCCGATAACCCCTTGCATGGCAACGCAATTTCGGGTCTCCTGAATACGGACGATTCGCACCCTCACGCTTTCCCGGAAAACCACCATGCGCACGCGGTTCGCAACAGCTCGCGTTGGGCTTCTTCTCGCCACGCTGCTGGCGTCCGCCGGACTGTCGCGCGGCAACGACCCGGCTCTCGAGAAGAAAGCCAAGGCGGTGTTGGAAGCGCACTGCTTCCGCTGCCACAGCCACGCCGCCAACAAGAGCAAGGGATCGCTGTTCGTCGATTCGCGCTCGGCTTTGCTCAAAGGCGGCGAGAGCGGCCCGGCGATCGTATCCGGCCAACCGGAACAAAGCCTGCTCATCAAGGCGATCCGTCACGTCTCCGAAGATTTGAAGATGCCTCCCAAGGGGCTGCTGCCCGCTGAGGACATCGAAACGTTGACCGCGTGGGTGAAGGCAGGCGCGCCGCTCGCGGAGCTGGCCGCCAAGCAGCCGATCCGCACGCCGGGCAAGATCACCGACGAGGACCGCCGCTACTGGGCCTTCGTGCCGGTGAAGCGGCCGCCGCTGCCCGACGTGGCCGACGCAGCATGGAAGGCGAACCCCATCGACCGCTTCATCCGCCATCGACTCGACAAGGAAGGTTTGCAATCCGCTCCCGCCGCCGAAGCCCGAGCGCTGCTGCGTCGCCTGTCGTTCGACGTGACGGGGCTGCCGCCGACGCCGGATGATCTGGAAGCGTTCCTCACGGGAAATTCATCCGTGGAGAAGACCATCGACCGCCTGCTCGCGTCGCCGCACTACGGCGAACGCATGGCGCAGATGTGGCTCGACGTGGTCCACTACGCCGAGTCGGACGGGTTCCGGCTCGACTCGTTCCGCCCGCACGCCTGGCAGTACCGCGACTACGTCGTCCGTGCGTTCAACGCCGACCGCCCCTTCGACCAGTTCGTCCGCGAGCAGATCGCCGGCGACGAGCTGTATCCCGACAGCGTCGACGCGCGCATCGCCACCGGCTACCTCACGCACGGCATCTACGAGTACAACCAGCGCAACTCGCGCGGCCAGTGGAGCGACATGCTCAACGAGATCACCGACGTGACGAGCGAAGCGATCCTCGGCCTGGGCATGGGCTGCGCCCGCTGCCACGACCACAAGTTCGACCCGATCTTGCAGAAGGACTACTTCGCGCTGCGGGCGTTCTTCGAGGGGCTGCTGCCGAGCGAGGATCTGCCCAGCGTGAAGTCGGCGACGAAGGAGACCTACGACCGCCAGTTGAAAATCTGGCTGGCGAAGACGGCGACGGTCCGCGCCCAGATCGAAGCGGTCGAGAAGCCGGAGCGCGACAAGGCGGAGGAAGGGGCGGTCGTGAAGTTCCCCAAGGACATCCAGGAACTGCTGCGCAAGCCTGCCGACAAGCGCACGCCGCACGAGCAGCAGTTGGCGTTGCTCGCCTACCGCCAGCTTGCGTACGAGTTCGACCGTCTCGACGCTCGCATCAAAGGCGACGCCAAGACGAAGCTGCTGGAACTGCGAAAGGAACTGGCGAAGTTCGACGCCGACAAGCCCGCGCCGCTGCCGCAGTGCCAGTCGTGCCGCGAGACCGGCCGCGAAGCCGCGCCGACGACGATCCCGAAGAAGTCGAACCTGCCGCCGATCGCGCCGGGCTTCCTCACGGTGCTGGGCGACCAGGCCGTGCGCCTCACGCCGCCGCCGCACCAGGAATCGACCGGGCGACGAGCGGCCTTGGCGACGTGGCTGACCCGGCCCGACCATCCGCTCACCGCGCGGGTCATCGTCAACCGCGTCTGGCAGATGCACTTCGGCCGCGGCCTGGTCGCCACCGCCAACGACTTCGGCGTCCTCGGCGAACGCCCCAGCCATCCCGAACTGCTCGACTGGCTGGCCGACGAGTTCGTCCGCGACGGCTGGAGCCTGAAGAAGCTGCATCGGCTCATCCTCACCTCGCGGACCTACCAGCAGTCGTCCGTGATCGCCGCCGACCATCCGGCATTGAAGAAGGACCCCGAGAACCGGCTGCTCGCCCGGCAGACGACGCGCCGCCTGCAAGCGGAGCAGATCCGCGACGCCGTGCTGGCCGCGACCGGCAAGCTCGACCGCACGGTCGGCGGCCCCAGTGTCGAGTTCAAGGAGCCACGCCGCAGCATCTATCTGAAGGTGCTGCGCAACTCGAAAGATCCGCTGCTCGAAGTCTTCGACCTGCCCGACGCCTTCAACAGCACCGCCCAGCGCAACGTGACGACGACCTCGACGCAGGCCTTGTATCTGCTCAACTCGCCGGCGATGATGTCGCAAGGGCAGACGCTCGCCGACCGCGTCGACAAGGAAGCGTCGCGCGACGAGGAGAAGATCGACATCGCCTTCCAGTTCGCGCTGGGCCGCGCTCCGCAGCCGCGTGAACGTGCGATTTTGTTGTCGTTCCTCGACGACCAGGCGAAGCGCGTCAAGCCCGCGAAGGCCGCCCCCGCCCCGCTCGAAACGGGCAAGCTGCCGTTCCGCGACGGCAAGGCGGTGATCCTCACGCCCGGCAAGTCGCCGATCCGCTTGCAGGCGCCTGATTCGCCGAAACTCGCGACGGATGTTTTCACGCTCGAAGCGTTCGTCATGCTCCGCACGCCGTTCGACGACGGCACGGTCCGCACCATCGCCGCCCACTGGAACGGCGACGTGAAATCGTCCGGCTGGGCGCTTGGCGTCACCGGCAAGAAGTCGTCGTACAAGCCGCAGATGCTGGTCCTCCAGCTCTGGGGCGACAGCGCCAAGGGGAAGCAGACGTACGAGGCGTTGTTCTCCGGCCTGCAACTGCAGTTGAACAAGCCGTACTACGTCGCGGTCGCCGCCGACCTCAAGGACGGCAGCGAGAAGGGGATCACGTTCTTCACCAAAGACCTGAGCAACGACGAGGAGCCTCTTCAAAACTATCCCATCGCGCATCAGGTCGTGAAGATGCCCGGTTCGCGCGGCGTCTTCTCGCTCGGCGGCGTCGTCGGCAAAACCGAACGCCCGTGGGACGGCTATCTCGACGACGTGCGCCTGTCGTCCGCCGTGCTGTCGCCGAAGCAGCTCCTTCTGACCGGCGAGCCTTTGACGGCGACGACGCTGGGCCTGTGGCGTTTCGAGCCGGCCCCCGGCGCGCTGCACGACGCCTCGCCGCACGCACGCCACCTGACGCGCAGCCTGCCCGCAAGCCTGCCGCCCGTCGATCCGCGCCGCGCGGCCTGGGTCGATCTGTGCCAGGTGCTGCTGAACGCGAACGAGTTCCTGTACGTCGATTGATGAAAACACCATGAGCCACCGAGGGCGCCGTTCAAGTTTCGCAGATTCGGGACGTGCGGGGGGCGGGCGAGGATCTCGCGAGGGTGGCGAATCCCCGTGCCTTGCTCCGCCACGCAGCGGTTCGTGCTGAATTCTTAATTTGCGGCCGTACCGAAATTCTGGTATTCTGCGACGATCCCTTTCGATGCGAAGCGCGGAGAGTACGCAGCGACCTCTCCGCTTGCGGAATTTGCCTGGTGCAACGATGTATGGTCCCGATGCGTGTTTCACGTTGATGAGCGGCGGGCTTGGCCTGGTGCTGGCGGCGACGCTGCTGGTGATGATGGTCAACCTGATGCGCCGGCAGAAGGAGTCGCTGGAGCGATCCGAGGAGCAGTTCGAGCATCTGCGGAAAAGCCTGCTGGACCAGAAGCGGCAGCTGAAGGAGCTGCTGGGCCGCGACGTGGTCGAAGCGCCCCGCGTGGAGCGCGAGGAAGCGCCGGCGCCGGTCGTCGAGCTTGCGCCGCCGCTGGTGGTCGAAGCGGCGCCGGTCGAGACGGTGCAGGTGGAGCCGACGCCGGCGCACGCACCGGAGCCGGAACCGGTCGAGACAGCGCCGCCGGAGCGTCGCACGCGGCGGCATGTCGAAGAGGTCGAGCCGCGCGAGCCGAGCCGGTTCGAGGCGGCGGCGCGCGAGATCCTCGGCAAGATCTGGAACTGGATCGTCGTCGGCGAGGAGCACCGCACGCCGGGCGCGTCGCTGGAGTTCGCCATCGCCAGCACCTGGCTGCTGCGCCTGGGCGTGCTGATCCTCGTCATGGGCATGGGCTTCTTCCTGAAGTACTCCATCGAAAACGACTACATCGGCTTCATCGGCCGCGTCGGGCTGTCGGTCGTCGTCGGCGCCGGCATGGTCGCCGGTGGCACGCAGCTGCTGGGCAGGAAGTACCACGCCCTCGGCATGGGGCTGGTCGGCGGCGGCGTCGCCACCCTCTACTTCGCCGTCTTCGCCGCCTTCAACTTCTACCACTTGATCGACGCCATGCCCGCCTTCGGCTTGATGGCGTTCCTCACCGTCTGCGCCGCCGCCCTCGCCGTCCGCTTCAATGCCATGCTCATCGCTGTCCTCGGCCTGCTCGGCGGCTACGGCACGCCGGTCATGCTCTCCACGGATCATGCAAACTTCGCTGGACTCTTCTCCTATGAGCTGCTCCTCGGCTGCGGCGTCCTCGCCATCAGCTACTGGAAGAACTGGCACCTGCTCAACTACCTCAGCTTCTTCTGCACCTACGTCCTGTTCTTCGGCTCGATGCACCGCTATTACGAGCTCAAGTATTTCTGGGAAGTGATGCCGTTCCTGACCGCGTTCTTCGTGATGTTCTCGACGATGGTCTTCCTCTTCAACCTCGCCAGCCGAACCAAGTCAACCTTGCTGGAAGCGATCAACCTGCTCATCAACGCCGGCGTGTTCTTCGCGACCAGCTACTGGATCATCGACGAAGCCTACGATGCGCGCTGGGTCGCCGTCGTGTCGCTCTCCCTCGCGGCGTTCTACATCGCGCACGTCTGGTACTGCCTGATCTTCCGCGTGCTCGACCGCGAGCTGCTGTTCTGCTTCGTCGGGCTGGCCGCGTTCTTCCTCGCGGTCACGGTGCCGCTCATCCTCTCCGACCAGTGGATCACCGCGAGTTGGGCGATCCAGGCCTTCGTGATGCTCTGGATCGCGGGCAAGCTCAACAGTGCTTTCACCCGCCACGCAGCTTATTTACTCTACCTCGTCGTCGTCGGCCGGTTCTGCTTCATCGACCTCGGCGACCAGTACCTGCACGGCAAGACGGACATCGGCGATTCCTTCGCGGAGTACGCCTGGATCATGCTCCAGCGCTTCATCTCGTTCGGCATCCCCATCGCGTCGCTGCTCGGCGCGTTCCGGCTGCTGAAGTCGCCGGTCGCGTCCGCAGGTCTCGCCTTCGACCGCGCCAACGACATGGCCGACTGGGTCCGCGAGCGCTGGGCGCTGCGCACGATGATGTTCGGCGGCGTCGGCCTGGCGTTCGTCTTCCTCAATCTGGAAATCTACCGCTCCTTCAGCTTCAGTCTCAAAGAAATGCAAATGCCCGCCATGTCGCTCCTCTGGGTCGCGATGTGCGGCTACCTGCTTTACGAGTATCTCGCTGACCGAAGCCAGGTGATGCTGGCGGCGCTCATCACGTTCGTCGCCCTGATGCTGGGCAAGCTGGTCGTCTTCGACCTCGACAGCTGGGGCATCTCCATCTGGAAAATCGATGACCTGCTGTACGCCCACGACTACTCGTTCCTGCAAGCCTCCATGCGGCTGCTCGACTTCGGGGCGATGATCGCCTTCCTCTTCCTCGGCTTCCGCCTGCTCGTCGGCGACGTCACGGCGGTCGTCGTCGGGCGCATCTCCGGCGCCTTGTCGCTGGCCCTGCTGTTCGTCTTCCTCACGCTGGAAACGAACACGTTCCTCACGCACTTCGTCCCCGGCCTGCGCTCCGGCGGTGTGTCGATCCTATGGTCGCTGTTCGCCCTCGCCTGTTTGCTGGGGGGCGTCTGGCGCGACGTGAAGCCGCTGCGCTACGTCGCCCTCGCCCTGTTCGCCGTGGTCGGCTGGAAGGTGCTGTTCTCCGACCTGGCCCGCCTCGACCCGCTGTACCGCATCGTCGCGTTCATCATCCTGGGCGTGCTGGTGCTGTGCGGCTCGTTCATCTACCTGAAGTACCGCTCGGACTTCGCCACCCCGTCCGAGCCGCCGGAGGACAAGACATGATGCGACCCATCCTGGCCGTGGCCGCGTGCCTGGGGCTTGTCGTCGCAGTGACAGCGCAGAGCGCCGCGCCGGCGCGGTTCCGCTTCCTCAAGCCGGTCGAGTTGCCGGCGGCGAAGGACGAGGAGATCGCCGCGTTCCGCATCGACAGCGACCTGTACGCCGTGACGAAACCGGGGCTGCCCGACCTGCGCGTCTTCGACAAGGACCTGGCCGAGACGCCGTACCTGATCGAAGCGGAAGCCGAGACGCGCGAGGAGAAGTCGCGCCGTGCTTTCGACACGGAGATCGTCAACCTGAAGCCCGAAGGCAACACGCTGGAGGTGCATCTGCGCCTGCCCGACAAGTCCCCGGCGGCCGAGGGCTTCACCATCGCGACGCTGCTGGTGAACTACGAACGCAAGGTGCGCGTCGCCGGCTCAGCGGACGGGAAGACGTGGACGCCGTTGGTGACGGACGGGATCGTGTTCGATTACACGCGGTTCATGGACGTGAGCCGGCGCGACGTGCCGCTGCCCGCGAACAAGTTCCGCGAGTTCAAGATCACCATCGAGGACGCCATCGACGAGGCCAGCTCGCCGTTCAAGGAGCTGACGAAAACGTTTCGAGCGGGCAAGGACAAGGAAGACGAGAAGGTGGAACGCACCACCATCGAGCGTCGTCCGTTCCGCATCGACCGCATCGGCGCCTGGACAAGCGACGCGCGCGAACGCGTGTTGCAGCCCCGGACCGTCGTCTATCCGGTGGAGAGCTTCGAGGTGAAGGAGGACAGCGCGAAGAAGCAGACGGTCGTGGCCGTGAAGACGCGGCGCGAGCCGATCACGCGATTGACGCTGAAGACGACGAGCCGCAACTTCTCGCGGCGGGCGGTGGTCGAAGTGTTGACGGCTCGAGCGAAAGGCCCGGCGGAGTGGAAGCCGGTCGGCGAGGCGATGATCTCGAACGTGAGCTACCGCGACCAGCACCATGAGCAGCTGACGATCACGTTCCCGGAGCAGCGCGAGGAGCAGTTCCGCATCGTGGTCCACAACGACGACAACCCGGTCCTTTCGCTTCAAGGAGCGCAGGCCGAGGGGGCGGCGCAGCGCGTTGTGTTCCTGGCGCAGCCTGGCAAGGCGTACCGCGTCTTCTACGGCTCCGAGTCGGCCGACGCTCCTCGTTATGAAGCGGCGACGGTGCTGGCGAAGCTGCGCAAGGGCAGCGAGCCGGTCGCGGCGACACTGGGCGCCCAGGCCGCCAACCCCGACTTCGCGGCGGCGCCAGCCACGGTGCAGAGCGTGCTCAACAACTGGTACTTCCTCGGCGGCACCTTCGTGCTGATGGCCGCCGTCCTCGGCTGGGCGCTGTACCAGGCGGCGAGCCGTATGGATTGCTTGCCGAAGGAGTGAAAGGCGAACGGCCTGCGTCAACGATCCCCGACGTGGCACGCCTCGTACGCGCGGGCGCCTGGAAGCGGTTTCAAAGCCTCGCTTGATGGAAGCCCCCAAAACCAGAAGGCGAGCGGGTCACGGCAGCTGGTCCCACATCTCGCCCAGGCCCAGCAGGCCGCGCGAGCGCAGCAGGTCGAGGCGCTCGGCGGGCACGCTTGCGACCAGTTCCTCGTAGTCCTCGCCGCCGAAGAACTGCGAGCCGTCGGCGGGGACTACGACGAAGTCGTCCGTCACGGCGCAGACGCTCTTCCAATCCATCGAATTGAGCTGGGCGGCCACGCGCTGCAGCATCGCGCGCAGCGGCGGCATCGCTTCGTCCTCGTCCTCTTCGAGCTGGCCGTAGACCTTCGCGAACCATTTCGCGAGCTGCTTCTCGGCTTTGTTCGCCGGGGGATCGGACGGCAGCTCGACCATGCCGTCGCCGCATTCCTCGCCGGCCGACCAGAGGTGGAACGGGGCGCTGCGGCCCTTGTCGCTCACCACTTTCGCGCGGCAGTCGGCGGAGATGGTCTTGAGCGTCAGGTACGCGCACGGCGCGTGCGGGTCGTAGTAGTACAGCCGCACGCAGCAGATCGGCTTCGTCCGCTTCATCGCGGCGATGGCCGGCGGGATCGCGGCCACCAGCAGAGGCTCCAGGGTTTCGAAAACGTCCATCATGTCACCTTGGGTTTGTTGTCGGCGTATGGCTTCTGCGCGTTGGAAGCACGGAGACGAACGGCGGACTTGGCATCGTCGCGTGTGCTGCCTCGCTTGCGCTTCGGGCTCAGAGCGTGTGAAAAAATCGAAAACACGGAAAATCAGGTGTGTTTCAGGCCGCCAGACTCGCCATTACAGCCTTCGGATTGCAGATTTCCGTGCCC
>JAYSSW010000914.1:0-6266 GCA_043720335.1 Planctomycetia bacterium | reverse complement strand
GGCCGCTCAGGCCGTCGCTGCACAGAAGGTACACGTCGCCTGGTTCGAGCGGGTGCGGGCCTTCGACGTCGACCTGCACCAGGGCTTCGGGGCCGAGCGAGCGGACGATGACGTTGGCGGGGATGCCGACCAGTTCCTCGGGGTTCTTCCCCTGGCGGCGTGCGAGTTCCCAGAGCAGGCTGTGGTCGAAGCTGAGCTGCTCGATGACGCCGTTGCGGACGCGGTAGGCGCGGCTGTCGCCGACGTGGCCGACCCAGGCGCCTTCGGGGCGCAGCACCAGCGCGGTGCCGGTGGTCCCCATGCCCTGGAAGTCGCGGTTCTGGTTGCCTCGCGTGTGGATGATGGCGTTGCCTTCGACGAAGGCCTTGCGGATGGCGGCGACGGGGCCTTCCTGGACGTGCTTGGTGTAGATGTGCGGGATGGAGTCGACGGCGATCTTGCTGGCGAGCTCGCCGACGGCGTGCGCCCCCATGCCGTCGGCGACGAGCAGGACGTGGCCGCGCTGCTGCCACTGCTCGCCGTCGGCGGCGGGCATGATGACGTGGGCGTCCTGGTTGTGGCTGCGGCGCACGCCCACGTCGGTCTGGCTGGCATGCTCGATGGAGCTGAAGTCGATCACCCGAGGCATCCTCGTTTTCCAGCACCCCGTTCCTGGGGAGGGTGCGCCGACGCGGGCCGCCAGCGCTGGCCTTGACGTGCAGGCACGCTGTCGTTATATCCCGCTCCCCTTGGCAGGTACAACCACAATTGCCGTGCCGCGCCTTTTCTCGCGCAGCCCGGAGTCAACGCAGGAGGGGCGAGATGCGTCGCGGAGGCTGGCTTCTGGTCGGACTGGTCGCCTGCGCCGCCCTGTCCGGCTGCGTCGAACGCCGCATGGTCATCGTCACCGAGCCGTACGGCGCCATCGTCTACGACGAGCGCAACCTCCCCCTGGGCGCCTCCCCCGCCGACCGCACCTTTACCTACTACGGCAAGTACCGCTTCCGCATCGTCAAGGACGGCTACGAGACGCTAGTGGTCGAGGAGAACGTGAAGGCGCCGTTCTACCAGTGGTTCGGCCTCGACTTCGTCAGCGAGAATCTGATCCCCTGGACCATCCGCGACGTGCGCAAATTCTACTATCAACTGCAGCCCGCGCCGATCGTGCCGCCGGAAATGCTGCTGCAGCAAGCCCAGCAGCTACAAGCGCAGGGCCGGCTGATCGGCACCGGACCCAGCCCGATCTCGCCGTCGCCCGTGCCGGCCGCGCCGCCCGGCGTGAACCTGCCGCCGCCGCCGATCCCGAATGGTCCGCCGCCGCAGTCGATGCCGATCCCGCCCGCGCCGCAACTCGGCCAGCCGACGCCGTGAGCAGGGGTCAGTGAATAGTGGTCAGTGGTCAGTGAAAAACGATGCTCACGTTGGCGATATTCGGTCGTATCAAGCCCGCTGCCGTTAGGCGGCGGGGTCAACACACGCCGCGACCCCGCCGCCTTTCGGCAGCGGGCTTGATATCCTCATTGCTGGAGGCAACGAGGCCGTCGGAGCGATCCATCCCATGTGGCAGCGCGTCTTCGCATCCCGCCCAACCGGGCCGGCGCCCGCCGACCTGCTCGCGCACCTGCACGCCGCCGGCTTCGCGACGACAGCGCGCTTCACCGGCGACGACGACGGCTGGTTCCGCGCCGAACTGGTCCACGAAGCGACCGGCCAGGCCTACGAACTGCAGCGCTACCTCGCGACCGAACCCGGCATCCGCGACGAGCTGAACGCCTGGGCCGCCTGGGTCGAGCTGTGCGACACGCCGTTCCAGTCGGCCCTCATGCAGCATCTGGTCACGACGCAGCAGGTCTACACGCTCAAAGCTGTCGGCGACACGCCGGATCTCGCGTTCAGCGAAGCGCTGCTCCGCTGGCTCGCGGGCCACACCGCCGGCGTCTGGCAGCGCGACGGCGCCGGCTTCCTCCGCGACGACGGCACGCGGATGCTCGCGGAAGTGGGGTGAACGATCCATGTTGCACGAATATCAAGCCCGCTGCCGTTAGGCGGCGGGGTTGCACCTTCCACCCGCGCCGTCTAACGACGGCGGGCTTGATATGGTGAACAGGGACGTTCGACCTCCCCCAGCGCGACAAACGCCATGTCCAGCCCCGAGAAGTACCTCCGGCCCGAAGTGATCCGCCAGGTGGCGCGGCTGGACCTGCGCGCCCGCTTCATCGTCGAAGGCTTCCTGCAAGGTTTGCACGCCAGCCCGTTCCAGGGCTTCTCCGTCGAGTTCAGCGAGCACCGCAAGTACGTCGCCGGCGACGACCTCAAGGATCTCGACTGGTCCGTCTACGCCAAGACCGACAAGTACTACCTCAAGAAGTTCCAGGCCGAGACCAACGTGACCGGCTTCCTGGTCATGGACCTGAGCGCGTCGATGGCCTACACCTACCGCCAGGAGCTGACCAAGTTCGAGTACGGCATCTGCCTGGCGGCGGCACTGGGCTACCTGATGATCCACCAGCAGGATCCGGTCGGGCTGGTGGCGTTCGACACCGAGACGCGCGCCGCGCTGCCGCCACGCAGCCGCCGCTCGCACCTGGCGAACATCCTCGGCGTGCTGTCGACGCTGAAGCCGACCGGCCAGACCGACATCGCTGGCGGCCTGCACCGCCTCGCCCCCATGATGCGGGGCAAGAGCCTCATCATGGTCTTCAGCGACCTGCTCGCCGACCCGGAGCCGGTGATGCAGAGCCTGCACCGACTGCGGCACCGCGGCCACGAGATCATCCTGTTCCACATCCTCGACGAAGCCGAGGTGCATTTCCCGTTCGACGGCGTCGTCGAGTTCGCCGACCCGGAGGATTTGAAGAAGTTGACCGTCGACGCGCGCGGCATGAAGCCCGACTACCTGCAAGCGCTCGGCGAGTTTCGCGCGTATTATCAACAGGAGTGCGCCAAGGCGCGCATCGACTTCGTCCCGGTCGACACCAGCATCAGCTTCGACAAGGCGCTGATGGAGTACCTCCTCCAGCGGCAAAGGCGGTTCTGAATGCGAAGCCCGTTTAGCCGCGACGCGCAGCGGAGCGCGGGCGCCGCGCGACGATTCCCGCAAAGCGCGACGTTTAGCCGCGACGCGCAGCGGAGCGCGGAAACCGCGCGACGATTCCGATGTCGGGCGTCGCGTGTCGCCTTGTCGTCACGCGACGCCAATATCCGATCCCCGCGCGGCTCCCGCGCTCCGCTGCGCGTCGCGGCTAAACGGGGGACGGCCCCCGCATGACCTTCGTCTTTCCGCTGCTCCTGGGCGGTCTCGCGCTGGCCGGCGTTCCGGTGCTGCTGCACCTGATCGCGCGCCACAAGCCGCGCACGCTGATCTTCCCGGCCCTTCGCTTCCTCGTGCAGAAGCAGAAGAGCAACACGCGGAAGATGCAGCTTCGGCACTTCGTGCTTCTCGCGCTGCGCATGCTGCTGATCGCCGCGCTGTGCCTCGCGCTGGCACGACCTCGCTTGTTCCACGAGAGTCTGAGCCTGAGCCGCGAAAGCCCGCTCGCGGTGGTGCTGCTGTTCGACACCAGCGCCAGCATGGAGTACAAGACCGGCGACGCGACCCGGCTCGACGAAGCGAAGAAACGCGCCCTGCAACTGCTCGACCAGCTCCCCGACGGCTGCCGCATCCTGGTCATCGACAGTGGCGACGACGCGGCCCGTGCCAGCGACGAATGGGCGGTCACGCAGGAGAAGGCCCGCAAGCGCATCCACGCCCTGAAGATTCGCCCCGCCAACACGCCCGTGTCGCGCGCTCTTGAACGCGCCTTCACGCAGCTCGACGAGCTCGCCCGCCGCAAGGACGATGAGCAATCCGCCAAGATGCCTCGCCTGCTGTGCATCCTCTCCGACCGCACCCGCGCCTGCTGGGACGGCGGCGACCTGCCTCGCCTGACCGACGCCGCCGATCGGTTGTCGCCCACGCTGGAAGGGATTCAGCAGGCGCGCGCGTTGACCGCAACCTTGCAGAAGCAAGTCGAGCAACTCGCCACGTCGGGCAAATCGTTCAGTGACACGGCGTTTCTCGACGCCCTCGCGAAATGGCAGGACGAGACGCGCGGCCTGACCCCCGATTCGCTCCCCGCGAAGGACTCGCTGCTTCAAACGGTGCGTGCGGCACGCCGGACCGGCCGCGACCTGTTCACACAGTTGGAGAAAGAAGCCGCCGCCGACACTCTGAAAGACACACGGCAGACGCTGGCGAACTGGCTGCGCGCCCAGGCGGGAGCGCGGACGCTGTGGCTCGATGTCGGCGTCGATCAGCCCATCGACCTCGCACTAGCGCAGCTCGACCTGCCGCGCGACGGGTTGGGCAGGAGTCGCACGTTGTTCACTGATGGCGAGAAGATCCCGGTGCGGGCCGTCATCGAAGCGATTGGCAAGGATCTGCAGAACACGCTGGTTTGGCAGCTCGGCACGCACCAGCATTCGCAGCCGTTCGAGGTGAAGGCGGGGCAGAAGCTCACCCTCGTCCACGAGATCGACTTGTCGGTTTTGAAGCTTCCCGCCGGCCCGCATTCGCTGGAGGCCCGCTTCGAGACGAGCACCGACGCGCTGCCGTTCAACAACCAGCGCTTCGCGACGTTCAGCGTCGCAGAGAAGCAGCGCGTGCTGGTGCTGGCCGACGACCCCGCCAAGGCGAAGGGCTGGACCTGGGCGCTGGAGGACGTCGGCTTCGCCAGCGAAGCGAAGGCGCCAGGCGCGAAGATCGCCTGGAACGACTATCAAGCGGTGTACCTGGTTGGCGTCGCCCAGCCCGACGACAAGCTGTGGCAGACGCTCGCGGAGTACGTCAAGCAAGGGGGCGGCCTGGCCGTCGTGCCGGCGGGGGACGACCTGCTTCCCGACGCCTACGCCAGCCCGGCCGCACAAGCGTTGATGCCGGCGGCGTTCGTCGCGAAAGTTTCGTCGAAGCAGGCGGTCGGAACGGCGTGGAACTGGCAGCCGAGCGGCATCTACCAGCACCCGATGATGCGGCCTTTCCAGAAGTGGCGCGACGACGGCCGCACCGACTTCTTCCTGCTGCCGCGCGGCGCCCTGCACTACTGGGAGGTGAAGCCCGCGCCGAAACAGGCCGAGGTGCTGGTCGCCTACGACGACGAAGCCGGCCGGCCCGCGGTCATCGAAAGATTGTTCGACCCGAAGCTGAAGATGCGCGGCAAGGTGATCCTCTTCACGACGCCGCTCGACGAGCGCAAGCCGGCGTGGAACAACTACGACGCGACGATAACCTCATTCCAATACGCACTGGCGCTGCAGAGCGGCCGCTACCTGTGCGGCGACCGCGAGTCGCAGCCGCTCAACTTCACGCTCGGCCAGGACACGCCAACCGTCCCGGCGCCGCGCGGCACGAAGCACACGCGCTTCACGCTGGTCGGCCCGGACCTGCTGGAGAACGTGACGGTCGGCGACAAGACGCAGCTCGACTTCAAGGAGTTGTCGGCGCCGGGCAACTACGTCCTGCAAGGGAACCTGCCGAACCAGGAACGGGGTGATACGCTGGCCCGGTTCAGCCTGAACGTGCCGGGTGAAGAGAGCGACCTCAGCCGGGCGCCGCTCGCGGAGATCGAGCCGCTGCTCGGCAAGGACGCCGTGCGGGCCGTGCGGCAAGCGGTCGATCTTGCGGACGCGCTGCAAGGGCAATGGTCCGAGCCGGTCGAGCTGTATCCTTTGCTGATGGTCGTGCTGTTGCTGGCGCTGGCGCTGGAGAATCTG
Organism: Planctomycetia bacterium; assembly: GCA_043720335.1. GTDB lineage: Bacteria > Planctomycetota > Planctomycetia > Gemmatales > Gemmataceae > JAYSSW01. The sequence continues at coordinate 539 of JAYSSW010000914.1, read as the reverse complement.
CTGGCGAACAAGTTCTACCGCCAGCAAGGGGAGGCGGCGAAGTAGTATGAATCAATCCGCAAGCCCCAGGAAGAGCGAAGCGATTCCTGGGGGTGACTCGTCGCAAGGTTCGACCCCACCAATCGCGTTGCTCATGGTGGGGCTTGGGAAGAATTCCTTCCTGACATGTTGGGTCGGGTATTGCCATGTTGATCGCGGAAACGTCGCTGTCGCTCGATCCGGCGTGGCCCTGGTCCCTTCCCGGGGTCGGGCCGCTCGCACTCAGCGGGGTCGCGCTCGCGCTCGCCCTGCTCACCGTCTGGACGTACCTCGGCGTGCGCGGCGCCACCTTCCGTCGCGTCCTGCTCGTGCTCACGCTGCGCATGCTCGCCCTCGCCGTCGCCTTGCTTCTGGTGCTGCGGCCGTCGCTCGGCTTCACGGAACTCGAAGGGCTTGAGGCGTCGAAGCTCTTCGTCGTCGTCGACTACTCCGCGAGCATGGCCGTCACCGACGACCTCAACGGCTGGTCGCGCGGGGAGAGCGCGAAACGGCTCTGGGCG
>JAYSSW010000913.1:0-2976 GCA_043720335.1 Planctomycetia bacterium | reverse complement strand
CGCCGCCCGCCGCGCTCCGCTTCCGCCAATTCGTCGCGGCTTTTGCTGGACGCGCTTGCGAGCGTCCGCTACCCTAGCTTTTCTTCATCCCGATCACGGTTGGGAACACGGGACGCGCGGGCGGAAAAGCCTGTCCTTTCGGAAAGGACGTGATACTCTGTCTCGCTCCCGCGACGGATCGGTTTGGACCGGTTGTCTCTCTCACCCCCTGTCACGCAACCCGGAAAGCGAAGTGATATGAACCGATTGAAGCTGCTCGCGTTCTCCCTCGTGGTGCTGCTGCTCGCCTGCGGCTCCGTGCACGCCGGCGAGGCCAACCTGGCGATCCCCGACCTGCACAAGGGCAAGTTCACGCTGCTGGGCCAGGAGATCAGCGCCTGGAACCTGCTCTTCTACGGCTCGTTCGTCATCGCCGGCACGCTGGGCATCAGCCTGTACCTGCGGGCGCAGGTCAAGGCGATGCCCGCCCACAAGTCGATGCTCGACATCGCCGAGATCATCTTCCAGACCTGCAAGACCTACCTGATCCAGCAGGGCAAGTTCCTGCTGATGCTCTGGGTCCTCATCGCCATCGCCATCGCCTACTACCTGCTCGGCTTCCCCGACAGCCCCGAGGAGGCGCGGCGGGCGGCGGAGAAGCTGGACGCCGAGGGGGGCACGCACATCAGCAAGGGCGTGACCCTCGTCCTGGTGCTCCTCTTCTCCCTCGTCGGCATGGCCGGGTCGTACTGGGTCGCCTGGTACGGGATCCGCGTCAACACCTACGCCAACTGCCGCACCGCCTTCGCCTCCCTGCGCGGCGAGCCGTGGGACGTCGTCAACATCCCCCTCCGCGCCGGCATGTCGATCGGCCTGTTCCTGATCTCCCTCGAACTCATCATGATGGTCATCATCCTGCTGTTCGTCCCGCGCGAGATCGTCGGCTACTGCTTCCTCGGCTTCGCCATCGGCGAGTCGCTCGGCGCGTCCGTCCTCCGCATCGCCGGCGGCATCTTCACCAAGATCGCCGACATCGGCTCCGACCTCATGAAGATCGTCTTCAACGTCAAGGAGGACGACCCCAGAAACCCCGGCGTCATCGCCGACTGCACCGGCGACAACGCCGGCGACTCCGTCGGGCCCACCGCCGACGGCTTCGAGACCTACGGCGTCACCGGCGTCGCCCTCATCTCGTTCATCACCCTCGCCATCCCCTCCGACCAGTCCGACCTCCAGGCCAAGCTCATCGTCTGGATCTTCGCCATGCGCTTTCTCATGGACTTCATGTCCGGCGTCTCCTACTTCATCAACCAGGCCATCTCCGAGGCGAAGTACAAGGGCAAGAAGGAGTTCGACTTCGAGGAGCCCCTCTCCCGCCTCATCTGGATCGCCTCCATCCTCTGCATCCTCACTTCGTTCGGCATGAGCTACCTGCTCATCGGCGGCGACAACATCCAGGTCGCCGGCGTCAACACCAGCCAGCTCTGGTGGCAGCTCGCCACCATCATCAGCTGCGGCACCCTCGCCGCGGTGCTCATCCCCGAGTTCACCAAGGTCTTCACCAGCTCCCACTCCAAGCACGTCCACGAGATCGTCACCGCCTCGCGCGAAGGCGGCGCTTCGCTGACGATCCTTTCCGGCCTGGTCGCCGGCAACTTCAGCGCCTTCTGGAAGGGCCTCCTCATCGCCGGCCTGATGGCGGGGGCGTTCTTCGTCAGCACCAAGGGGCTCAACGACGTGATGAAGGTGCAGCTCGAACGCCCCGTCTCCCCCGCGTTCGAGAAGCTCGCCCTGGACGCCAAGGCGACCCACGCCAAGATCGTCGAAGAACTGGACAAGACCCGCGACGACCGAGGCAAGACCATCGAGCAGCGCTCCGCCACCCTGAGCGGCCTCGACCCCGTCACCCGCGCCGTCCTCGCCTCCGAGCTGCGCGTCAAGCTGGTCGGCGTCGGCTCGATCTTCGCCTTCGGCCTGGTCGCCTTCGGGTTCCTCTGCATGGGCCCCGTCAACATCGCCGTCGACAGCTACGGACCCGTCACCGACAACGCCCAGTCGGTCTTCGAGCTGGCCCAGACCGAACACCTCCCCGGCATCAAGGAGGAGATCGAGCGCGACTTCGGCTTCGTCCCCGACTTCGTGGTCGGCAAGCACTACCTCGAAGCCAACGACTCCGCAGGCAACACCTTCAAGGCCACCGCCAAGCCCGTCCTCATCGGCACCGCCGTCGTCGGCGCCACCACCATGATCTTCTCGATCATCCTCCTGCTCGGCAGGGCCGGACTGCTCCACCTCAGCCTCACCGACGCCCCCGTCCTGCTCGGCTTCATCTGCGGCGGCGCGGTCGTCTACTGGTTCTGCGGCGCCTCGATGCAGGCCGTCACCACCGGCGCCTACCGCGCGGTCGAGTACATCAAGCAGAACATGGACTTGACGAAGAAGGAAGCCGACATCGAGGACTCCAAGACCGTCGTCCGCATCTGCACCGAGTACGCCCAGGCCGGCATGTGGAACATCTTCATCGTGCTGATGACGATCACCCTCGCCTTCGCCTTCTTCGACCCCAACTTCTTCGTCGCCTACCTCATCTCCATCGCCGTCTTCGGGCTGTACCAGGCCATCTACATGGCCAACGCCGGCGGCGCCTGGGACAACGCCAAGAAGTACGTCGAGGTCGACCTCAAGGAGAAGGGGACGCCGCTCCACGCCGCCACCGTCGTCGGCGACACCGTCGGCGACCCGTTCAAGGACACGACGTCGGTCGCGCTCAACCCGATCATCAAATTCTCGACGCTGTTCGGGCTGCTCGCCGTCGAGATCGCGGTGAAGGTGAAGGAGGCCGCCGCCGACCCGCTCGTCAACGGCTTCGACTACACCGCCTACGTCGGCGTCGTCATGCTGGCGATCGCGCTGGTGTTCGTCTGGCGCTCGTTCTACTCGATGCGCATCCCCGCCAAGAAGGCGTGACGCGGATCGCGATGCAGTGAAGCGAAAGGG
>JAYSSW010000912.1:0-2976 GCA_043720335.1 Planctomycetia bacterium | reverse complement strand
ATGCGCGTCATCCTGGCCGAAGAGGCGCAAGGCTGGCTGTAGTCGTCCTTCAAAAAAGCCACACGAGTCCTTTCATGGCCACCACGTCACAACTGCTGGACTACCTCGACGCCGCCAAGCAAGCGGCGCTGCGGGCGGCCGACGTGCTCGCGGAGTGGCGACTGAAATTCCAGGTCCGCTCCAAGGGGCGCTTCGATCTCGTCACCGACGCCGATGTCGCGTCGCAACGCGCGATCCATTCGTACTTGATGGAACGCTTCCCTGGCCATGCGTTCCTCGGCGAAGAGGAAGGCTCCTCGAAGGCTCGGCCAACTCCCGACGCGCCGCCGACCTGGATCGTCGATCCCATTGATGGCACCACCAACTACGTCCACGACCTGCCGCTCTACTGCATCTCCATCGGTCTGCAGGTCGAAGGCGAACTGGTCGTCGGCGTCGTCTACGAACCGACGCGAGCCGAGATGTTCGCCGCCGCGACAGGTCAGGGGGCGTGGCTGAACGACAAGCCGCTGCGGACCAGCACCGCGGCTTCGCTCGAAGAAGCGCTGATCGCGACCGGCTTCCCGCCCGACCTGCGCGGCAATGAAGCGACGCTCGACTGGTGGCGCTACTTCTCGTTCAAGACGCAGGCGCTGCGACGCACCGGCTCGACCGCGATCAATCTCGCCTACCTCGCCGCCGGGCGTTTCGACGCTTTCTACGCCTTCGACAACCACGTCTGGGACGTGGCGGGTGGCGTCGTCCTGGTTCGCGAGGCTGGCGGCGTCGTCAGCAACATCGACGGCGCCGCCTACGACCCGTACACGCCAGACGCCCTCGCCACCAACGGCCCGCTGCATCCCGCGCTTGTCGAGATTTTCCGCAACGGCATTCCGGCTTCCGCGTAGCGAAGCGTCACTTCGCCTTTCGGATCTTCAAGGTCGTCGGCTCCGTGGTGATCTTGAGCCGTGGGATGGTGACGAGTCCCGTCGCATCGGCCTGGACCTCGCCATCGGACGAGCCGAACGTCCAGCGAACCGTAGATCCAGGAGAGACACGCAGCATTTGCAGGCGGCGCAGGCTCACGTCGGCGGTCGATTCCTTCGGGATCGTGAACGTCGTTTTCAGCTCCGACGACTTGACGAGAAACAGCGACGTTTCGACCGCGTCCGCTGACTCACTCACACACTTCCAGCGGAAGAACGCGTTGACCTGGCCCGACTTCTTGTCGGCGAGTTGACTGGGCCAAGGCAAAGCGTCGTTCGTCGAGGCGTCGGTGAACACCGGGTACGACTCGTTCTTCTTGACGCTCAGCCAATCGAACGATTGGATCAGGTCGTTCACTTTCATGATGCTTGCGTGGTTGTTCGCGTGGCCGAACGGGCCCCAGTGGAGCAGCAGGGCGTACTTTCGCTCGTTCATGGCCTTGGCGAAACCGTCGTGGCCGCGCGACCAGCCGTCGTTCTGGGCGGAGTAGTCGACCACGATTGGCGGGTCGGGAATGTTGACCTTCGCCGGCGCTTTCTGCGGCGGGAAATGCATCCGGCTCGAAACGTGCTTGACCTCGGCGGGGACGTTGGCTTTGATCGCGGCGAAGACGTCCCCGTGCCGCACGCCGATGCCCAGGGCGCCGCTGCCCCCATCGAGTTCCCGCACAGATAGACGCGGTTCTCATCGATGCCGTAGTGCTTGACCACCCAGAGAACGGTGTCGATCACGCGTTTGTCGGTGGGGCTGACTTCGGGGCCAGGATACTTGTTGGCGCCCCACCACCAGTCGCCCTGGTTGGCCTTGCAATCGAGGTAGAGGGCGAAGAAGTCGGGCGGCGAATGGTAGATGTCGTGGTTGCCGACCTTGGCCGTGCAGGCGAGGCACGAGTGAACGTCGTGGCCAGCCGAATGCAGTACGACGTAGAGTGGAGCGTTCGCGCGCGGCTGCTTCGGATGCAGCACCAGGAAGGTGTCGCGTTGCGGCTGCGCGTAGCCCCACTCGTTTCGGCTGGCATGCTGGAAGGTGTCGAGTTTCCGCCCGGTGAACTCCGCTTCCTTCTGCTTCGCCGGCGGCCAACTCGCGTCTTGAGCGCACGTCGCCGTCGCGGCCAGCCAGACAAGTCCAAGGGCGAGGATCGGCTTCTTCATGGCATTCTCCACTTTCGGAATGGCTTCGAGTCTACTTCTCAAACCTCGCGATGCGGCCTTTGGGGCCGGCGGCCCAGCCTGCGCCGGTGGAGGCGAAACCGACGCTGTTGTAGTTTTCGCGATCCAGCAATTTCCAAGTGGCGCCGTTGTCCTCGGAAACATGCGAGCCCGACGTGCCCACGGCGATCCAGCGGTCTTTCGCCCAGGCGACGGCGGAGCGGAAGGGAAGCTGCTTGTCAAGGGGCGTCCATGTCTTGCCGCCGTCGGCGGTGGTCGCGGCGGTTGCTCCGAGGTCGTTGGGTTTGCGGTAGTCGCCGCCGACGAGGATGCCGTGGTTCTTGTCGCGGAACGCCAGTGAGAAGATGCCGGCCGATTCGACGCCTGCGACGATGGACGTGTCACTCACCTCCCAGTTTTGGCCCCGGTCCCTGGAGCGAAAGACTCGTGCGGTTTTGGCGGAGCCGGTCGCGAACCAGACGTCGTTGTCGCCGTGGGTGACCAGGCAGGTGCCGCTGGCCGCGAAAGCGCCTTCGCCATCCAAAGCGGACGGCAGGGTCTTTGGCGCCAGCGGCTTCCACTGGGCGCCACCATCGGTCGTGACGAGCAATTGGAACCGACCTTTGACCGGGTCGCCGAGGGCGATGCCGTTCTTCTCGTCCCAAAAGGCGATGGCGTCAAAGAAGGCCGCCGGCTCGGCGCACTTGAATTGCATCACCCACGACTTGCCGCCGTCGACCGTTTTGCAGATGCGGGAAGCGTCGCCAGGGCCGGCGCTGAGCAGGTAGGCGGTCGAATCGCCGAACGCCTCGACATCGCGGAAGTCGAGCTTGTCCGCTCCGGGCACGATTCCGACCGACCA
>JAYSSW010000911.1:0-6276 GCA_043720335.1 Planctomycetia bacterium | reverse complement strand
TCTTCCGCGAGAATCGCATCTGCGTCAGCCAGAGGTGTTCACGGCAGCACTCTACGGACGCGCCGTCCTTGAAGTGAACGCGGACGATTTCCTTGCGGCCCTGCGGGTAGACGCCGGTGACGGCGTGGAAGCCGCCGTCCGAACCCGCTACCATGTCGCCAACCTCGATGTCGCCCATCAGCTTCCACCCGCCGATGGTCAGCACCTTGGAGTCGAGCGGTTGGGCCTTCCCGGTCCCCGGCGAGCCGGCCAGGATCGCCACTGGCCCTTGCAGGATGGCCGCGACCGCTTGCCGCTGGTGGTCGCTCAGCGCCTCGGCTTCGCTCAGGTCGGGCCAGAGGACCGGGCGCGTCGAGGTCGCCAGTTCGCGCAGCCGCGTCGCCGCTCGCAACTCCCGCTCGCAACGGTCGGTGTCGGTGTACAGCAGCTTCCCGCCCTTCGGATGCGTGCGGCAGCTCAACAGCCCGGCGCCGATGGCGAAGTCGATAGCTTCGTCAACCCGCATCACGTCCGTGCCGATGTTCCTGGCGAGGGTCCGCTTGACCATCGGAACGTCGAACCAGGTGTGGCCGTCGGTGTCGTTCGCCATCGCGTCCCACACGCAGAGGGCTTGGCGCCGCAGGCTGTTCGGGTCGTAGCCGAGTTCCAGGTACAGCTTGTCGGCCCGCTTGAAGCCGACGCCTTTGATCTCCGGCGCGAGCAGGACGTAAGGGTCGGCGCGCACGACCTGGGCGGCGGTCGCCCCCCACTTCCTCACGCAGAGCTTGATCGTGTTCTTCGGGAAGAAGCGGCCCGCGAACAGCTCGAAAAGGTCGATGGTCGTTCGTTCGCATCCGCCGACCAGCCGCAGCCCCTCGGCCGCCGCTTCGACGACCGGCATGGGGATCTCGCACCGGGCCGACACCTCGGCGGGCTGGTCGCGGATGGCGTCGATCGCGCCGGAGCCGAATGCGTCCCAAAGCCGCTGCGCGAGGACCGGGCCGATGCCGGGCGCGTTCAGGGCGAGATACTGCACCATGCCCTTCATGGTCGCGGGCGTGTTGCAGATGAACGACTCGAAATGGAACTGCCATCCGTAGTTGGCGACGTGAACCCAGCGGCCGAGAAAGCGGTACTCGATTTCGCGCTGCAGCTCGCCCTCGTAGGCGTGGCCCTTCACCTTCCGCCCGCTCGTCAGGACCGCGATGACGGCGGTCCCGTCGGACTCGGACCACACGAAGCGGTCGAGATAGCCGACCTGCTCGCGGGAGTTCCGTTCTTCCTGCGTCGGGGTCTCGCCGCCCACGGTGAATTTCATGCTCATGTACTTCGTCCGGTTGGGGAGAAAACGCCGGGGCTTGATGGTCCCCGGCGTGCATGGGGCAAGGTTGACTAGATGCCGCCGAAGCCGTCGTTGGCGTTCGGGGCTGCGGGCGGCTTCGCGGGCGGCTTGCCAGCGCCGCCGCGTCCCCCGGTTGTCGAGGCGGAACCCTTGGGACGCGGGCGGGCGGCGCCGAGGTCGAGGCGCTTCCGCACCTCGGTCGGGATGTCGTAATGGTCGTGCGGGTAGAACCCCAGCCACGCGACCTGGGCGAACACCTTGCCGTTGGCCGAGCCGTCCGGGTTCTTGCCGGGCCGATGCTCCACGCGGATGACGACCGGCTTGTCGATGGCGTCCACGAAGTCGAGGTCGAGGTCGCCCTTGGCGATGTCCTCCTTCGTGATGAGGCCGAGCCGGGTGCCGCCGGTGACGATCTTGTTCAGCTTGGTCTCGGCCTTCTTGTCGTCGCTCTCGTACTGCGGGTCGAACATCGTCTCCTTGGCCGTCATGCCCGTGTAGGGGCCTTCGGTGATCTTGAAGACGAGGTTGGAGAAGCCCTTGTCGTGGTCCGGGACAACGTCGCTCAGCACGGCCTTGTACCAGTCGATGGGCACCTGCTCGTTGCGGTCGAGGGTCTCTTCGGTGTGGTTGCCGAGGTTGATCTTGAAGCTCATTGCGGTCGTCCTCTTTCTCGGAGTCGTTTCAGGATGGCTTGCTTTTCTCTTCCGGTCTCGATCCACGTCGGGGGGAAGCCGAGGGCCTCCAGGCCGACGCGCCAGAGTGTTTCGTGGCCGACCGCTGCAAGCTCGCGTTGCAGCTCCGGCGGCCATTGCCCAGGGTCGCGAAGGTTAGGCGGGCACGGGAAACGGGTGGTCGCGGCCCTCCTTTTCGTGAAGCTGGTTGATCCTCCCTTCGAGGTTGGCGATCAGCTCGCCGGCCTGGGCCTCGGTCAACTCCTTGTCGTGCTTCACTCCCCGCTTGGCGAGGATGTTCCCCCAGGCGCGTTCGATGTCCTTGGGGTCGCCCACGTCGCTCAGATGGAACAACTCGGCCTTGCGTTCGATGAGGGCTTGCAACTGCGCGAGGGTCGGCGTGTTGACGACGACGGGCGGCTCGGGGTCGTCCTGGGCGGCTTCGGCCAAGGATTCTTGCAGGGCCTGCGCCGGCTCGGCAGGTGGCTGGACGGCCTGCACTTCCTTCACGGCCGACGACGGGGCGTCAACCTGCGCGGCGGCCTGGTTCGCGGCCTCGGCGGGGAACTTCTTCTTGGCGTCGATCTCCAGCCGCTTCACAAGGTCGGCGGCCTGGTCGGGCGTCAGAAGGTGAAGCTGCTGCACCTTGTACCGCTTGAAGATGCCTTCCTTCTCCTTCTCCAGCGACCTGCCGAGTTTGGCGATCAGGCTGACGATCTGCTGAATCTGACCGTCCGTGGCGAACGTGGACTGCACCGGCGGCGGGGTGTAGGCTTCGCCGTTGTTGAGCCACTCCATGACCGGGGCAAGGAAGGCGGCGCCGGGCTTCAGGACGGTCATCCCTTCGACGGCGGGGCAGCGGCTGCCGTAGACGGTCATCACGTGCGAGGCGTCGATGGCGCCGCAGATGGTGAACTCGTACTCCATGCCGTCGCGCTGGATCGGGGCCATGCCGACCTTGCGGGGGACCATCTTGCCTTCGTCGTTCTTCTCCAGCGTGTGTTCCATCTTGGAACGCATCGTGGCGAAGACGTGGCAGGGCGAGGACTGGATGGCCTCAATCATGCGGTTGTGCATCGGCGTCACTTCCTTCCACGCCGTGTACTTGTTGTTCGCCGGGCTGCGGTTGACGATCTCCAGCGCCCCGTCCTTGCCGTTCCATGCGTGCGAGAGGGAGTCGATCACGATGGCTTCGTAGCCTCGCCGCCCGGCTTCCTCGATGGCCGCCGTGTACTCGGTCGGGGCGAAGGAGTCGAGCTCCAGCACGTCGAAGTTGAACGGGACGCCGTCGGGCGCGAGGCCCTGGTACAGCGAGGCGGTGCCGTGCTCGGAGTCGATGACGGCGACGCGCTTGGCGATGCCGAACGCGAGCCGGAGGGCGGTGTAGGTCTTGCCAGCCTTCGACGGCCCTTCGAGGGACATTCGGAGTTTGGCGCGTCTGCGGACTGCGGTCTTGAAAGCGGGCATAAGTTCCTCGGTGGTGTGGGTTGTGTTCACGGTTCGTCGTCGAGCTTGACTTCGCCGGCGTTGACCATCTTCTTCAGCCTCACGATCCCGGCGTCGGCGAGCTGCCGGCACCGCTCGCGCGTGACGCCGATCTCCCTCGCGGCGTCGGCCAGCGTCATCCCCTTGCAATGGACCATGTCGATGATGATCCGCTCCCAGAGAGGCAGCCGCGAGATGGCCTCCCTGAGAGCGACCAGAACCGGGTTCGTTTCGGGGTCGATCTCCGGCTTCCTGTGGTCCTCGATCAGCGACGCGAAATCACGGTTGTCGTCGCCTGTGTTTCCGAACTCGGAGAAGACGCGGGGCTGGTCCTGGCGACGCTTCTTCAGAAACCTAATGATCCTCCAGTCCATGACCGACATGGCGTAGTTCCTGAAGCACTGCCGGCTCTCGTCCCACAGCCTCGCGGCCACGCACAGCCCGTCGTAGGCCGGGGAGTGCAGCTCTCCCCAATCGAGGCCGGACTTCCTCGCCCATCGCCTCGCGGTGATCTCCGCGTTGCCGACATGCTCCTCGACCAGCTTCCTTTGCTCCTCCTCGCTGCGGCGGTGGATCAGTGGCCTTTTCTTCCACTGGTCCTTCGGCTTCCTCCGGTCCTTCACAGTCGCCCCCTCTCGATCAGCCAGCGGGGACGATGAACGGGTTCGGGTAGAACTTGCGGAGGCCGTCCGCGAGAGCTGCGGCGGCGTGCTTCCTGGCCGCCTTGCCGTTGCGGTTGCAGCCCTTCTTGCTCGACGCGGCACCGCTCCAGTACGCAGCCTTCAGCATCCTGCTGACCACGTTCCAGGCCATCGTGTGGCTGTCCTCGAACTTGAAGTAGCCGCCGTACGCCAGCACCTCGTCGTCGGCGTCGGAGATCGGACCGTCGAGGGGATCGCAGGCAGAAGCGGCGGCTTCGAGGATGGCGCGGTCGCTGGCGTAGCGAAACATCCTGGAAAGACCGGCGTGGCCGAAAACGCTGTCGTCCCGCTTCTCGACGAACCGGCAGACCGCGTTGCCGACGCGATAGGCGGCGTACCCGAGCCACTTCTTTTCGATCTGTCCTGCTGCCGCGAACTCAGCCATGCGGAAGAGGCAAGGATCGACGTTCGCTTTCTGGAGGACGTGGGAGGGCCAGTACTCGCCAGCCAACGGGGTGTAGAACACACACCACGTGGCGTAGAACCGATGGACGCTGTCCTTGCTCCGCCCCAGGTCGTGAAGCACGCCGAGCAGGGCAATCGGTCGTTTGCAGGCGTCCCACGCCTTCGCAAGCTCCGCGTTGGTCGGCAGGTCGCCGGAGGCGAAGCCAAGGGCGATGATCGTGCCGGGGTCGAGCGTGACGTGCAGGTTGTTGGCGACGAAGCTGCGGTCCTGGGGCGGCGTTGCCATCGGCTCTTCGTCGTGGTCCTTCGCGGCGTAGAACTCGCTGGCGATTTCTTCGACGCTGTCGCTGGTGCGTTCGAGCAAGGCGTTCATCGGGGCTTCTCCAAGAGGGTTGGGGGTGCAACGTCGCCCGCTCTCATGGGTGTTCGCTCTGCTCAGCGCGCACCCCGGACGCTGGCCGCAAGGCGGCTTGTCGCGGGCGATGTTGTTGAGAGAACCGGGAGCAGGTGTCGAGCCTGCGTCTACGGGCGGTGGTATCTCACCGTTGCCCCGTCGAGCTGCCGTTGCTCCATCCCGGTTGCTGGCGAATCGCTGGTTGCCGGACCGTCGCCAACGGTCTGCAAAGAGGGCATGAGTAAGCCTCCGGCTGGGAACTCGCGAATCTTCCCTCCCCGTGGGCCACCGAGCAAGACGGCAAGTTTGCCTCGCTCGGCTACCGCGTCCCCTGGCTCATCGCCAGGCACTGAAGGCCGGGACAGCCTTGGTCGAATCAAAGTTGAGGAAAGCCCTTCGCGGCCCATTCCTCAAGCTCCATCCGGCTCCACTTCGGGTGGCTGTTCTCGAAGAGGCGAACGGGCTGCGGAGCGCGTCGGGTGGCCACAAGCTCCTTCCACTGTTTGACGCCGCATGCACAAAGCGAGGCGGCTTCCTCCAGGGTTACAAGAAGACGATCAAGGGGCTTGAGCGGCATGTTCTTGACCAGCTTCGGCATCGGCTGATTCTTCGCGTGCTTGGGCATCGCTGGCGTCCTTAAACTGAATCGCGTCATCGACAAAGGAATCCTAACGGCCACAACGACTTGGGGAAGCGGTGTCTGAGATAAAAGGCGATAGACACCCCTTAGCAACCCTATAGACACCCCATAGACACCCCTTAGAGGGTGACAGGGAAAACACCTAAAAATCAGGCGCTTGCCGCCGAAGTGGCGCTGTCGTCCTCCATGTCGCCCCACCGCAGGCAGATCATCGCGACCGCCACGTCGCGCCAATCCCAGAGGTTCGGCTTGCCTTTGAGCGAGGGCGGGGGAAACCGCTTCTTCTTGATGAGCTGGTCCACCGCGTCTTCGGAGATGCCTACCCATCGTGCGATTTCCTTCTTTGAAATGAGCGCCGTATCGAACGGGCACGTCAGCTCGATGGATGCTTTCTGCGACATGGTGCAAGCTCAGGTAGGGCGGTGCCTCATGCACCTTTTCCGCTGGGGCGGGGAGAGTTCGTTGTTGGTTAGCGGATGCTGCTGGCGACCAGCACTGCCGTCACACCGGAAACCGCCGTAACTGCCGCACTGATGGCTACCATGCCGAGCGTGATGACCCCGCCCGCGACAAGGGCGACGACGCCGGCGGCGGTGAGCCAGCCGAAGAACAGGAACATTGCGGCGAAGTAGACGGCGATGAGGATCAGGAAGGCTTGG
>JAYSSW010000910.1:0-6281 GCA_043720335.1 Planctomycetia bacterium | reverse complement strand
AACGAAGACGCCCGCCGACCGCCAGCGCGAGGCGTCGGGCGATGGGGCGAGGTCGAAGCGGAGCAGATGGCCGTCGTCCTGGGCGAAGATCTGCGATCCGAGCGCGACGAGTGGTTGTTGCGGCAGGATGCCAAGTTGACGCTGCCAAAGGATCGTGCCCTGGTCGGCGTCGATGGCGGAGCAGAGGCAGGCGGAGCGGTCGAGCAATTGTGTGGTGACGAAGAGCGTTGCATGACCTTCGTCGTCGGTCCTGACTTCCGCGACGTGGAGCGGCGAGCCGAGCGGCAGCGACCAGCGCGACACCAGCTCCGCCCCCTTCTGCGGGTGCAGCGTTTTTTGCAGGCGTTGAAGCTTGCCTCGCGCCAGCGTCCAGACGTTGTCGGCGTCGGCGTGTACGACGAGCGAACGGCTGGCATCCGCCTTCGCGTCGGCGATCTGCTCGTCCTTCCAGATCGGCGCCAGCAGCGGCTCGCGCTCGCCTTTGCGGCGCACGCCCCACATCGACAGTTGGCCGTTCTCGGTGAGCTGGATCAGCTTTTCGCGGTCGTGCCAGGGGGCGTGCGAAACGGGGCCGTGCAGCGACAGCACCGACTTGCTCGGCTTCAGCTTGTCGTCTTTGATGGGCAGCGGGTACGGCGTCAGCTCCATGCCCGCTCGCCCCTTCGCCGACGGCAGCAGCAGCCACGGCATAACCGACGCCGCCTTCTCTTCGGTGAGCATCACGGGCAGATGACGCATCGCGCCGGCGGCGTGCTCGGTGTACCAGACGCCCGCGCAGGTGCGGTTCGACGTGTCGAGGATGACGACGCAGAACTGGTCGGCGGGGAAATGGACGAGCGAGCTGCCGGGCTGGGCGACGCCGCCGAGCGGCAGCGGCTGGCCGAGCGCGTAGGCGCCGAGCAGCCGGCCTTCGCGGAGGTCGATCTCCTCGACCTCGCCCGCCAGGGTCGGCACGAGCAGCCTTCGCCCGGCCAGCACCGGCTGACCCACACACGGCCCGTTCAACGACTGCCGCCACAGCAGCGCGCCGGTGTCGGCGACCAGCGCCGCCACGCTGCGCTGGTCCGACGACACGGCCAACACCAGTTCCGGCGTGATCGCGTCGGCTGGCACGCGCAGCGGCGGCAGGTGCGTGTCGACGCCGACGCGACGCGCCCAGCGGAAATCGCCGGTCGAAGCGTCGAGCGCGTACAGCACGCCGCGCGCCAGCGACAGCACGACTCCCGCCTTGCGCGCGGGCTTCGCGTTCGTGACGACAGCCGGCGTCACGGCGATGCTCGGCCAGGCGTCCTCGCTCGGCAGCGGCCTCGTTTCCCGCGGGTCGGCGTGAACGAATCGCACGCTCTCGCGGTGCGCTTTCGTCAACGATTTCAGCAGCTCGGCCACCTCGGCGTCCTCGGCAAGCCCGGCGTTGCGTGCCAGCGTGCGCGCTTCCAGCACGCGGTCGCCCGTCGCCTGCTCGATGCTGCGGCGGATGCTTTCGAGCAGCGTCTGCCGTCGCAGGTACGCGGCCACGGCCTGATCGACGCGCGCGAACTCGGCCGTCAGCTTTTGCTGCAAATCAGCGACCGCGACGCCCGGCGGCGGCTGGAACTTCTGCGCCTCCGCCCACGACCGCTTCGCCTGGTCGAGAAGCTGCGGCGCGTGTTTCTCCTCGGCCTGTTTCGCGAGCTGCTTGCTGAGCTGCTGCAGCGTCTGCCACAGGTCGCCGTGGCGGTCCTTCAGCAGCGGATCGTTGCGGTACACGGCAACGAACTGCAGCACGCGGTCGAGGTCCTGCGCGATCTCCTCCGCCTGTCCGTTCCGCCCGTAGACGGGCCTGCGGATGTCGCTCAGTTCGGCCAGGAAGCGGTACTTCGTCGCGTTGCGCCCCTTGGGATAGTCACGGTACAGGCTCTGGAGGATCGTCACCGCGTCGCCGAATTCCTGCTGCTCGTAGAACTTCTCGGCTTGCTGGAAGCGCTCGTCCTCCGCCTGCACGAGCCGGCCTTGCATGCGCCATACGCCGAACGTGACGCCGCCCGCGAGCAGCAAAAGCAGCGTGCCGACGACCAGCAGCGGCCTGCGACTGCGGCGCTGCGGTGGAGTGTCGACAACGGGCGCCGGCACATCGACGACGGTCGGCATCGTCGTCGCTTCGGTCGCGGGGGAGCCGAGTGACAACGGACTGTCATCGTCGCCGGGAAAGTCCGACGGAAAGTCGAGGATCGACGGCGATGCCGCGGGAGTTTCAACACTCGGCGCCGCGCCGCTGCGGACGGGGGGCGGCGCGTCGGCCCAGCTTGGTTTCGGCGCGGGCGCGGGTTGGGGAGCGGCTTCGACGACGGGAAGCGGGGGAGCCGGTTTCGAGTCGTCGCGCACCTCGATCACGGCCCGGCAGATCGGGTTGGTGCAGCGGATCTTCTTCCCGCGCAGGTTCGCGTCGAGCTGGTAGTTGCTCTCGCAGCGCGGACACACGACCGTGATCTGCATGGGAACCTGCCCGCCTCGCCTCGGATGAGTCGCCGTTGCGCATTGTAGTGCAAACCCTCGCGACGAAGATACCAGCAAAGCAGCACCATTTCGTCGCCTCGTTCGCATGCCCGCTTCGCGTCACTTCTTCGGCATCCAGGCGAACGCGAGCACGCAGCCCAGGACCGCGCTGAGGAGCGAGCCGAGCAGGGTGCCGATCTTGGCGGGTTCCTGCAAGGCGGCGGGCAGGGCGAGATTGGTGATGAACAGCGACATGGTGAAGCCGACGCCGCCGAGGCAGCCGCCCACGATCATCATCTTCCACGTCACGCCGTCGGGGAGCTTCGCCATCCCGACACGGACGGCGAGCCAGCTCAGCGCGACGATGCCGATCGGCTTGCCGAGGAAAAGCCCGGCCGTCACCGCGAGCGAGATCGGGTTGGCGAGTTCGCTCCATTGGATCGTCACGCCGGCGTTGGCGAGCGCGAACAGCGGCATGATGAGGAACGCGACCCACGGATGCAGGCCCGTTTCCAGGCGCTGCAGCGGCGACACCGCTTCCTGGGCCGCGATCCGCAGCGGTTGCAGAGCGCGCCGCGTCGGGGCGGCGCCATGCGGTCGCGCCAACGTCTCGGCCAGCACGTCGCGCAGCGTTTGGCTGGCGATCCACGCGCTCGCGGGAGTGAGCAGGCCGAGCAGCACGCCGGCCACGGTCGGATGCACGCCCGATTTGAGGAACGCGAACCAGATGAAGACGCCGACCAGCGCGTACACGCCGATCCGGCGAACGCCGCTGCGCGACAGCACTGCGATGACAAGGAAGCCCATCGCCGCGGCGGCCAGGGCGATAAACTTCACGCCAGTCGAGTAGAAGATCGCGATGACGAGGATGGCGCCGATGTCGTCGGCGATGGCGAGTGTGAGCAGGAAGATCTTCAGCCCGAACGGCACGCGCGGGCCGAGGATCGCGAGGAAGCCGACGACGAAGGCGATGTCGGTCGCCATCGGGATGCCCCAGCCCGGTTCGCCCGGCTGGCCGCGCTGCATCGCGTAGTAGATGGTGGCCGGCACGACCATGCCGCCCAGCGCGCCCATCAACGGCAGGGCGGCTTTGCGCGGCTCGCGCAGTTCGCCCATCACGATCTCGCGCTTGATCTCCAGGCCGACGACGAAGAAGAAGATCGTCATCAGCCCGTCGTTGATGACGAGTTCGATGAACGGCTTGACGAGTGAATGGGAGCCGATGGTGAAGCCGACTTCGGTGTGCCAGAATTCGCGAACCGCCTCCGCCCAGGGCGAGTGCGCCAGCAGCAGCGCGATCGCGGTGCAAGCGAGCAGCAGCACGCCGCTGACGGCTTCCCGATGCAGGAAACGCGCCAGCGGGCGCGACCAGAGGCCCGCGAGCGTCTGCGGCAGCTTGTCGTGAAGCGGATCGTGCGGTTCGTGCTCGGCCATGTTGGGTCGCTGGGTTGGTGGATGGGAGTCGTGTGCCGTTTCGTGGGCCCGTGTTCACCGGAGCGTGGAAACACGGGCTTTTTCGAGGAAAATGGGACAAACAGCGGGGCTGCGGGAATTTTCCCCTTTCCAAAACCGGATCGCGTGCCATAATGAAGCTACATCTTGAACGTGCGGCGACCTGCCCGCACCCAGTCAAGGACAACGGCATTTTTGACGATTGGTTTCCACCCCAGCCAGCCCAGTGCCGAATTTTTCCGCGAAAATGCGCTTTCTTTTTTTTCGGTTTGCGACCAAGATGAGGCGACTCCAGCATCTTTCCGCCACGGATTCGGCGTGGATCATGGCACCGTCGCTTCTTTCCGCTCGCTGACAAACAGGAGGTTTCTCCAGCGAGGACCGTCTTCCTTCTCCTTCATCCTATGATTCGGTTTTCCCCGGCTGCCACGACGTTTTGTCGCGCTGGCCTTCCATCCCGAAACTTCAGGTGACTACGCGTGGAACCGCGCGAGCGCCAGCATTCGCTGTCGCCACGGCGTGCCCATGTTCCTTTGTTTCCAGGTTAGCTGCGGGCATCTTCGTTTCCGCAGCCAGAGTCTTTTTGATTTTTTGGAGGCACATTATGACCGTCGCTCGTGGCGACGATGGGGCGAGCAACGTGGCCAACTCCCCCACCACTCCCGGAAGCACCGTCCGCCGCCGCATCATCCGCAAGGTCGTCCCCGTGGAGAGCGCCGCCGCTCCGGTCGCGGAAAGGCCCCCGGTCGCCGCCCCAGTTCCCGTCGCCGCTCCCATCATTCACGCTCCCCCGTCCAGCACGACGATGACGCGGCTGGACGATCTCTATCGCCTGCCCATGCCCAAGCTCTTCTCCTATGCCGAAAAAGAAGGCATCATGGAGCACACGGGCATGAACCGCGGCCAGCTGATCATGGCCGTCGTCCGCCGCCAGATCGAGCGCGGCGTCGTCGTGCGCGGCTCTGGCACGCTCGAGGTGCTGCCCGACGGCTACGGCTTCCTCCGCTCCGCCGCCCACAACTACCTCGCCTCGCCGGAGGACATCTACGTCTCCCCGAGCCAGATCCGCCGCGTCGGCCTGCGCACCGGCCTGATCGTCGAAGGCCCGATCCGCCTGCCAGTCGAAGGACAGGACAACTTCGCGCTGATGCAGGTCGATCTCGTCAACGGCCTCAGCCCCGAGGAGCGCGTCTCGCCGACCAATTTCGAGGACCTCACGCCGCTGCACCCGAACCGGCGGCTCATCCTCGAAACCACGGCGGACGAGCTCAACATGCGCGTCATCGACCTGGTGACGCCGATCGGCATGGGCCAGCGCGGCCTGATCGTCTCGCCCCCCCGCGCCGGCAAGACGATCCTCCTCCAGAAGATCGCCCTCAGCCTGCTCAAGAACCACCCCAACTGCTACCTCATCGTCCTGCTCGTCGACGAGCGGCCTGAGGAAGTGACCGACATGGCCCGCACCGTCTTCGGGCCGAACTGCGAGGTCGTCGCCAGCACCTTCGACGAGCCGTCCCAGGAGCACATCCACGTCAGCGAGATCGTGCTCGAGAAGGCGAAACGCCTCGTCGAGCACGGCAAGGACGTGATCATCCTGCTCGACTCGATCACCCGCCTCGCCCGCGCCCACAACACCGAAGCCCCCTCCGGCGGCAAGCTGCTGTCGGGCGGCCTCGACACCAACGCCATGCAGAAGCCGAAGCGCTTCTTCGGCGCCGCCCGCCAGACCGAGGAAGGCGGCAGCCTGACCGTGCTCGCCACCGCTCTCATCGACACCGGCAGCCGCATGGACGACGTGATCTTCGAGGAGTTCAAAGGCACCGGCAACATGGAGCTGCACCTCGACCGCCGCCTGGTCGACAAGCGCGTCTGGCCCGCCATCGACATCAACCGCTCCGGCACGCGCAAGGAGGAGATGCTGCTCCACCCGCAGGAGGTCGAGAAGGTCCGCATCCTCCGCCGCGTCCTCAGCGACATGCACCCTGTCGAAGCGATGGAGATGCTCACGACCCGCCTGCGCAAGACCAAGCTCAACGGCGAGTTCCTCATGGGCATGAACATGTCGTGATTTTTCGACGTAACGACGTTCAACGCGAACAGCCAGCCCGAGATGGGCTGGCCGTTTCTGTTCTCACGAACCCGGAGCGCAAGCGATGGAATCACATGGCACCATGCCGAATGAGATACTTCGCAGGCATGGTTCGCTGCGATCCCATCGCTCCGGGTTCGTGTCGCCCCGTCACGCCGCCCCCATCGCCGCGTAGACCTTGCCCTGCTGCGACAGCCAAGCCACTTCGCCACGCTCCGCACGTTCCTTGACCTCGCGCAGAAACTGCACCGTCTCCGATTCGTAGCAC
>JAYSSW010000909.1:0-6283 GCA_043720335.1 Planctomycetia bacterium | reverse complement strand
CCCGACCCCTCTCCCCGTAAGGGGGAGAGGGGAGCAAGCGTTCTTCCTCAAATCGGGAAGTTGTTTTTTCTGTTTTCCTTGGCGCCCGCAGGTCCAGGCGGGACGAGAATCGCCCCAGCCTCGACAGGAAACGGCCAAGGGATGCCTTGCCCGCCACGTTTGTGCGGGCGCTAAACGGGGACACTGTCTCTCTCGGTGTCCTATGTGGCCTCCGTGGCTGATCTCCCCCCCGAAACCCCGCGAGACGTCGTCGTGCAGAACCTTGTCATCGTCGACTACGGCATGGCCAACCTTCGCAGCGTGCAGAAGGCGTTCGAGCGCGTCGGCGTGGCGGCGGCGATCAGCGGCGATCCGCACCGCGTCGCGGCTGCTTCCAAGGTCGTGCTGCCCGGTGTCGGCGCCTTCCGCGACGCCATCGCCCGGCTGCGCGAAACCCACCTCGACGAGCCGATCTGCGCGCACGTCCGCGCCGGCAAGCCGTTCCTCGGCATCTGCCTCGGCTTGCAGATGCTCTTCACCACCAGCTACGAGGACGGCGTCCACCAGGGGCTGAATCTGTTCGAAGGCGAAGTGGTTCGCTTCGACGACGTGCCGGGCTGCAAGGTGCCCCACATGGGCTGGAACCAGTTGCGGATGCGTCGTCCCGCGCCGGCGCTGGCCAACCTGCCGACGGACGCTTCGGTCTATTTCGTCCACTCGTACTACGTGAAGCCGAAGGACGCGAGTTTGGTCGTGGCCGAGACGACGTATCCCGAAACGCCGTTCGCGTCGGCGATCGGGCGCGACAACGTCATTGCGACGCAGTTCCACCCGGAGAAGAGCCAGAAGATCGGCATGACGATCCTGAAGCAATTCGCGGACATGTAGCACCGGCCGAGAAAGCACCAAAAAACAAGCAACAAATTCCAGGCAAAACCCAAATCCGAAAATCGAAATCAGAAACGAGGTCAGCCGGCCGCAGATCTCGTTTTTGTGCTTTGAATTTTGCATTTGTGATTTGCCTGGAATTTGGATCTTGTTTTTTGGTGCTTTGAAAGAGAAGGAAGGTTCAACGTGCAACTCTACCCCGCCATCGACCTGCTGGGCGGACAAGCCGTGCGGCTTCTGCAGGGGGACTACGCCAAGGTCACCGTGTACGGCGATCCCGTGTCGTTCGCGAAACGCTGGGTCGCCGAGGGGGCGACGCACCTGCACCTCGTCGATCTCGACGGCGCCCGCGACGGGCGGCGCGTCAACGGCGACGTGGTCCGCGCCATCGTCGACGCGACCGGCGTGCCGTGCCAGCTCGGCGGCGGGCTGCGCACCGAGGAGGACATCGAGACCGTGCTGTCGTGGGGCGTGACGCGCGCTATCGTGGGCACGAAGGCGCTGCAGTCGCGCGAATGGCTCGACACGACGACGCATTCGTTCCCCGGCCAAATCGTGCTCGGCATCGACGCCAAAGACGGCATGGTCGCGACGCACGGCTGGCTCGACGTGTCGAAGACGACCGCGATCGAGCTGGCGCAGTCGTGCCAGGAGCTTCCCTTGGCGGCCATCGTCTACACCGACATCAGCCGCGACGGGATGCTGCAAGGCGTGAACGTCGAGGCGATGGCGCAGATGGCGCGCGCGGTGACGCTGCCAGTGATCGCGTCGGGGGGCTTCACGTCGCTGGCCGACATCGAGAATTTGATGCCCACCGGCGTGGTGGGCTGCATCCTGGGCAAAGCGCTGTACGAGGGACGGGTGTCGCTGCGTGAAGTCGTCGCGCTGATTTCCGGAAAATGACATGATTTTTCGGCGCGGGCGCGCCACAATGCGGCTGTCTCGCTGGCTGGCCGCATGTCTTGGCACTTCAAGAATCCGGTCCTCGTGCGGCTGGCTTGTCGCCGTCCTTTCCACGGCGATGCAACTCCATGTGCAGGACCGCTCCGGGAGCGCATCATGGCCAGCTACCACGTCGACGCCATCCACACCATTGCATTGGTCGGCCACGAAGTCGCCGGGAAGACTTCGTTGGCCGACGCCCTTCTCCACAAGGCCAAGGCGACCGAGCGCCGCTGCAGCGTCGAGGACGGGACCAGCGTCTCCGACTTCGACGACGAGGAGAAGAAGCACAGGTACTCGATCGATTCGAGCGTGCTCCACCTCGACCACGACGGCAAACGCGTCCATCTCCTCGACACCCCCGGCAAGCCCGACTTCGTCGGCCAGGCGCTCGGCGCCCTCAACGCCGTCGACACCGCCATCCTGGTCATTTCCGCCACCGCCGGCGTCCAGGTCAACACCCGCCGCATGTTCGCCGAGGCGGGCAAGCGCGGCCT
Organism: Planctomycetia bacterium; assembly: GCA_043720335.1. Classification (GTDB taxonomy): domain Bacteria; phylum Planctomycetota; class Planctomycetia; order Gemmatales; family Gemmataceae; genus JAYSSW01. Next base: position 3,977 of record JAYSSW010000909.1, on the reverse strand, counting down.
CGCCCGCATGATCGTCGTCAACCGCCTCGACAGCGACAATGTCCACTTCGACGAACTCCTCCAGTCGATCCGCGACTCGCTCGGCACGGGCTGCGTCCTGTTCAACGTCCCCAACGCCGTCGGCCCCGACTTCAAAAGCGTCGTCTGCATGCTCAACCCCGGCGACACGAAAGGCGTCGTCGATCCCGCGACCGTGCGCTCGCAGCTCGTCGACGCCATCGTCGAGAGCGACGAGAAGCTGATGGAGAAGTACCTCAGCGAAGGCGACGTGTCGGCCGACGAGCTGGCGCACGCCCTGCCGCACGCGCTGGCGGCCGGCACCGTCATCCCGATCTTCTGCACCTCGGCCAAGCGAGGCAACGACGTCGGCATCGACGAGTTGTTGGAGGCGATCTTCGAGTACGCCCCGACGCCGATCGACGCCGTGCGCCGCAAGGCGACCAAGCCCAGCGGCGAGGAGTTCGCGGTCGAACCCGAGGAGAATGGCGAGTTCATCGCCCAGGTCTTCAAGACGATCTCCGACAAGTTCGTCGGCACCCTCAGCTACCTGCGCGTCCTGTCCGGCAAGCTGAAGCCCGACCAGCAGCTCTTCAACGCCAAGACCGGCCGCGGCGGGCGCTGCGCCGGCATCCTGCTCGTGCAGGGCAAGACGAGCAAGCCGATGGCCGAGGCTATCCCCGGCGACATCATCGCGCTGGCCAAGGTCGAGAACCTGCACATCGGCGACACGGTCGGCACGCACGCCGGCGGGCCAAGGGTGCAGACCTTCCCGTACCCGCACCCGATGTTCGGCCTGGCGGTCGAGCCGAAGGCGCGCGGCGACGAGCAGAAGATGTCGGGCAGCCTGCACAAGATCGTCGAGGAGGATCCCACCTTCAAGGTCACGCGCGACGCGCAGACGAAGGAGCTGGTCATCACCGGCATGAGCCAGCTGCACCTCGACATCCTGCAGCACCGCCTCAAGTCGCGCTACGAACTGGAGATCGTCACCCACGAGCCGAAGATCCCGTACCGCGAAACGATCACCGCGGCGGGCGAGGCCGACCATCGCCACAAGAAGCAGTCGGGCGGGCGCGGCCAGTTCGGCGAGGTGCACCTGCGCGTCTATCCGCTCAAGGATTTGGAGATCAAGTCCGAGCAGGACCTGCACGACAAGTTCGCCAACAAGTCGAAGTTCGAGAAGATCCGCACCGTCCACTACGACGCCGACCACAACTTCGCGTTCATCGACCACATCGTCGGCGGGTCGATCCCGGTGCAGTTCATCCCGGCCGTCGAGAAGGGCTGCAAGGAACTGCTGGAGCAGGGCGCCCTCGCCGGCTACCGCATGCAGGACGTGGCGGTCGAGGTCCATTTCGGCAAGCAGCACGACGTGGACAGCTCGGAAGCAGCTTTCAAAACCGCCGGCCGCATGGCGTTCAAGAAGGCGTTCCGCGAGGCTCGTCCCGTGCTGCTGGAGCCGATCGTCACGCTGGAGGTGACGATCCCGGCGAAGTACACCGGGTCGATCCTCGGCGACCTCAACACGAAGCGGGCCCGCGTGGAGAACCAGGACAGCCTGCCGGGCGACCAGACGGTCATCACGGCCAAGGCGCCGCTGGGGGAGATGACGCGCTACGCCGCCCAGCTGGGGAGCATCACGCAGGGGACCGGCGCGTTCTCGATGGAGTTCAGCCACTACGACGTGGTCCCCGGCGCCGTGCAGCAGCAGATCGTCGCGAAGGCGAAGATGGTGCACGACGAGGACGAGTGAGATCGTCGCGGAGACTCTCGTTTACGTTTCGCGCACGCAGGGCCTGGCGGGACCATGATCGCGAGGCAACGAGGAGAAACCTGCGTGCCGCCTCGTTCGCGCGAGCGCGAAACGGTGAACCCGAAACGAACCGCGCAAGCACAAGCCCCCCGCGAGATCGCTTGCGGGGGGCTTGGTGTTTCCCGTCGAAACTTCTGGGCGGCGCGTGGTCAGGGGATGATCGCGCCGCCGCCGCCGAATTGCTGGCCGAGCAGCGGGTTCTGCCAGGGCTGGTTCGGGAAGTTCGGCTGGTTCGGCCAGGGGTTCGGCCACGGGAGATTGGGCTGGAACGGATTCTGCCAGGGGTTGTTCGCCTGCCAGGGGTTTTGCGGCTGGAACGGGTTGAGGAAAGGATTCTGCGGTTGGAAGGGGCTCCAGTTGTTCTGCTGGGGATAGTAGGGCTGGTACGCGAACGGGTTGTAGTTTTGGTACTGGTTCTGAAATTGGTTCTGGTTCTGGAAGCGGTTCTGGGCGAGGAGGCCGTTGACGTAGCCGGCGCCGTAGGAGGAGCCGAGGTAGCCGGCGTAGGAGGGAAGCGGGGCGAGGTTGCGGACGTTGGTGCCGCCCTGGAAGCCGGCGCCCCCGGTGAGGCCGTTGCCGCCGAGGAGGCCGGCGTTGCCGGCGTTGCCGAAGCCGCTGAAGCCCTGTCCGCCGGTGACGCCAATGGCGCCGTTGAGGCCGTTGCCGCCGTTGAAGGCGCCGCCATTGAAGCCGCCGGCGCCGCCCGCGAAGCCGAGGGCGCCGGCGTTGAAGTTGCCGCCGTTGAAGCCGAGGTTGCCGCCGGCGATGCCGTTGGCGCCGCCGTTCAAGGGGGGAGGCGGGTTGGGGACGGACGGCTGCTTGCCTTTGCCCGGGTTGGGATTCGGGTTGGCTGGCTTCTTGGGAAGCGAGACCTGGGCGTCGCTGGGCGTGGACGCCAAAGCGAGGAACAGGGCGGCGGACAGGAGTTGCAAGGGGAGGAGCCGAAGGACAACCCGCATGAATCACCTCGTTCCGAGCTTGCGGTGCAGGGAAACCGTCGACGCGGCATGCACCTGGAAGGATCGCCTGTGAAACAGACGAACGCCAACATGCAACTTGCGCAGAAATTGCGAAGATAACGAACCTGTCACGCGGCGCGATCGGGAGAAAACGCCATCGCCATTCGCGCTGCCCCTGGCAATTGGCTCGCGGGGCGGGTAAAACGGGAGTGCGAACCGCACTTTCTCCCGCAGGTCAACTATGCAAGCCTTTTGGAACTTCGTCCAGCACGACTGGTATTTTGCCTTCCCGATGTTCGGCATGTCGATGGTCGCAGCCACTTTGGTCGTTTGGCGCGTCATGCTGAACCTGAACGCCCGCACCGATATGAACACGTTCCTGCCGACGTTTCAAGAGAAACTCCAGAAGGAAGGTGCCGACAGCGCTCTGCGATATTGCCAATCGCTGCCCGGCATGGTGCCGCGCCGGCTTTACGTCGCCGGCCTGGAAACGTCGAAACAGGGCATCGCGGCCATGCGCCGGGCGATGGCCAACGTCATCGAACTCGAAATTCTCCCCGACCTCAACTTCCTCCTGCCGACCATCCTCGCCATCGCCAAGATCGCCACCATGGTCGGCCTGCTCGGCACCGTCATCAGCATGATCGGCACCTTCAGCGCGATCGAAGAACTGCGCAAAGCGGGCAACAGCGACGTCGCCTCGCAGAGCGGCTCCATCGGCCTCGCCCTCTTCGCCACTGCGCTCGGCCTCATCACCGCCATCCCGCTCGTCTTCACGCACGTCCTCTTCAAAGCCTGGATCGTCAACTTCGAAATCAAGCTGAAAAGCGCCGCACAGAAACTGCTGCTCATCACCCAGGCGGCGAAAGCGGCCGCCCCCGCGAAGGCCAGCCCCGACGCGGCGGTCAAACGCTGATGGCTGCCGCCACGCGACTCCTGGATGTCTGGATCGTCGAATCGAACCAGGTCTACACCGAGGTTCCGTTCACGGTCGTCGCCGACTGGCTGCAGCAGGGCCGCCTGGTCGCCGACGACCGCGTGCGCCTCGCGGGGCAGCAGAAATGGCACGCCATCGACGCCGTCCCCGCGCTGGCGCCGTACCTGCCGCAGCCCGAACCGCACGCCGCCGACGACGAGGCGGAAGCGCTTGAGCCGTTCGACCTCGGCTTCGGGGCCTCGCACGCCAACGACGAGGAGGACGAGGA
>JAYSSW010000908.1:0-6283 GCA_043720335.1 Planctomycetia bacterium | reverse complement strand
TGATTCAATCGTTCTTCGCCGCCGCCGGGTTGCCGCTACACGGGTGAAAGTTTACTTCTTTGCGCAGCTGTCAGTAAACGCCGTCAGTCCCGCAACCGCGTCCCCTTGCGGACCACGACCTCCGACCCCTCGGCGATGAACGCGGAGCTGGGGGCAGCGCTCAGCGTCGGCACGAACTCCGGGCCGTACAGCGGGGCGATGTCGCCGACCAGTTTCGCCGAGAGCGCGGGCTGGACGCGCCACGGCGGATGTTCGACGTGGTACTCCATCGTGCCGCCGTCGCGCTGGCGCGTGTAGCCCCAGTAGTGCTCGGTGATGAACTCCGCCTCCGAGCCGACCGCGGGCGGCTGCGGTTCGCCTTCGAAGTCGGCGGCGAGCTGGTACCACTGCCCGTTGCCGAACCATTCGTAGCGCAGGCGCCCCGGTTGGCTCGCGGTCGGCGGCGTGCGCGTGTGCCGCATCGGCATGGTCGCGTAGTTCTCGTTGTACACCGTCCGGGCCACGAAGGTAATCATGCGGCGAGGCACGATCTCCTTGATGAACACGACGCCGCGCCGCCACCCATCACTCGCCTTGCGGCGGACGTAGAAGCGCAGATTCACTTCCTCGAAGTTGCGGTGCCAGGGGATCGGCACGCCGAGCAGCCTCGTGTCGAGGAACAGGAAGCCGACCATGCTTACGTAGGTGAGGCCGTTCCAGAAGTCGATCTCGGCGCCGCGCGGCAGGTAGGGCTGCACGACCGCCGGCTCGACCGGGTAGTTGAGCATCAAGAGGTGATGCCAGCCTGCGGTGAGGAAGCGTCGCGTTTGCGGCTCAACAGTCGTGGCGGCGGCGTTCATGGCGGTCCTCGGCGGGAAGGGTGCTCCTCTTATAACATCAGGAGCCTCACCGGAGCAACCGTGCAGCAGGCGTGGGCGCAACTCCCCTGGGGACTTCGCCAGCTGGGAACGCAAAAATCGAAGTGCGGCATTTTGCACCAAGGGTGCTGCATAACAAAGCCCAGGGTCGCGCAGCGCACCCTGGGAAACCGTGTCCTATCATCCCATCTGCCCCAACGGGGCTGCATCGATCCCTTGCGACCAACGTGATGCAACGCCGTTGGCGTAGAAATCAATGGTTGCGTCCGCGTCCCCAGGGTGCGCTGCGCGACCCTGGGCTTTGCTATGCAGCACCTTTGGTGCAAAACCCTCAGGAGCCGAAACATGGCCGAAGCCGACAGGTGGAACCAGCGCTACCGGGCGGGCGACGTGCCGTGGGACACCGGGTTCCCGTCAACCGAACTGCGGCGCGTGATGGCGGAGCTGCGGCTGCCGCCGTGCCGGGTGCTGGAGCTGGGATGCGGCGCCGGGACGAACAGCCTTTGGCTGGCGCAGCAGGGGCACGACGTGACGGCCGTCGATCTCGCCGACGAGGCGCTGCAGCGCGGCCGGGCGAAAGCGGACGGGCTGAAGCTGCGTTTCGTCGCGGCTGACGTGCTGGCGCTGCCCGACCTGGGCGAGCCGTTCGACTTCTTCTTCGACCGGGGCTGCTACCACGTCGTCCGCCGGGCCAGCGCGTCGGGCTATGTGACGGCCGTGGCGCGCTGCCTGGCGCCGCACGCGAAGGGGTTGCTGCTGACCGGCAACGCGAAGGAGCCGCACTCGCCAGGGCCGCCGGTTGTCAGCGAAGTTGACCTACGCAGTGAGCTATCGGCGTCTTTTGACCTCCTCGACCTGCGCGAATTCCGTTTCGACGCGGTCGCCGGCAGCGGCGAAAACTACCTCGGCTGGGCATGTCTCGTGCAGAAGCGATGAAGATTGTCCGGGTCTGGACGCCGACTGAAGTGTGATCCACCCCTTCGCACAGGCTCGAACTTTTCCCATTGCTTTGAAGGCGCAACCTGGGACAATGCAGGCTGCATGCAGCCTCGCGGCCGTCGCATCCGCGAGAGACGGCTACCTGCAAGCCAGCACTGGGTTTGCGCGACGGAACTTGGGCTGCGCGGACCGCCCGGTTCTGGCCGATGACACGAAAGACGATGATTCTGGGGTTCGAGCAAGGACCAACGACCATGCCACCGATGATTCGACTTTTCCTGCCACTCGCCCTGCTTGTCGCGGCGCCGTTCGCGGCGCACGCGCAGACTCGCGACGAAGCGGCGCAGCTGGAGTTCTTCGAGAAGAAGGTGCGGCCGGTGCTGGCGGAGCAGTGCTTCAACTGCCACTCGGCCAACACGAACTCGAAGGGGGGCCTGCGCGTCGACGACCGCAACGGGCTGCTCCAGGGGGGCGGGCGCGGCGCCGCCGTCGTGCCGGGGCATCCCGAAAAAAGCCTGCTGCTCGGCGCGGTCAAGCACACCGCGGGCAAGCTGAGGATGCCGCCGGAGAAGCAGCTCGCGGCCCACGAGATCGCCGACCTGGCGCAGTGGATCCGCGACGGCGCCGCCTGGCCCAAGGTGAAAGTCCCCGCGACGCTCGGCAAGAGCCACGCCGAGTACGCCAAGCTCCGCAAAGAACACTGGGCCTTCCAGCCGCTCCAGCAAGCGAAAGCCCCCGCCGTGAAGGACGCCGCCTGGGCACGCGACGACGTGGACCGCTTCGTCCTCGCCGCGCTCGAAGCGAAGAAGCTGGCGCCGGTCCGCGACGCCGACAAGGGGACGCTGATCCGCCGAATCACGTTCGATCTGACTGGGCTGCCGCCGACGCCGGAGGAGATTGACGCTTTCGCCAAGGACACATCGATTGACGCCTTCGCGAAAGTCGTCGACCGCCTGCTCGCCTCGCCGCAGTTCGGCGAACGCTGGGGACGGCATTGGCTCGACATCGCCCGCTACGGCGAGTCGACCGGCTCGGCCCGCAACCTGCCCTACCCGCACGCCTGGCGCTACCGCGACTACGTCATCGACGCGATCAACAAGGACACGCCGTACAACCAGTTCCTGCGCGAGCAGATCGCCGGCGACCTTCTCCCCGCGTCGTCGCCGCAGCAGCGCGACGAGCAAAACGTCGCGACCGGCTTCCTCGCCCTCGGCGTACGCGACGTCAACCAGCGGTTCAAGGTCCGCTTCGTCATGGACAACGTCGACGAGCAGATCGACACCGTCACCCGCTCAGTTCTCGCCCTCACCGTCAGCTGCGCCCGCTGCCACGACCACAAGTTCGACCCGGTGCCGACCACCGACTACTACGCCCTGGCCGGCATCTTCCGCAGCACCGACCTGTGCGCCGGCCTGCGCAACAAGATGGGGGGCGGCGGCCTCGACTACTACGACACCAGTCTGCTGGTTCCGCTCGGCGACGGCGCCAGGCCCGTCGATCCCAAGCACGCCGACCGTGTCACTCAGGCGACCAAGGCCTACGAAGCCGCCAAGGCCGACTTCGACGCGATCTTCGGCACCGCCAAAGGCAAGGCGGTCGGCGCCGACGGCAAGCCCGCCCAGATGGTCGCCCGCATCAAGATGAACAACCTCCAGAAAGTCCTCAGCGACCTGTCTGACCCGGCCCTGTCCCGCGATGTCACGCTCGGCGTGCGCGACGCGAAAATCGTCACGGACACCGAAATCCGCATCCGGGGCGAAGCGGAGAAACTCGGCCCCGTCGTGCCGCGCGGCTTCCTGTCGCTCATCGACGTGCCGAACGTGCCCAAGATCAACCCCGCCCAGAGCGGCCGACTTGAGTTGGCGCAGTGGCTCACCAGCGACCTCAACCCGCTCACCTCGCGCGTCATGGCCAACCGCGTTTGGCAGCACCTGTTCGCCGACGGCCTCGTCGCCAGCGTCGACAACTTCGGCGTCACCGGCGACGCCCCTTCCAACGCCGCACTGCTCGACCATCTCGCCCAGCGCTTCGTCCGCGACAGCTGGTCGGTCAAGAAGCTGGTGCGTGCCCTGGTGCTGACGCGGGCCTATCAGCTCGGCTCCGACACGACCCCCGCCCAGCTGACGGCCGACCCGGCGAACCGGCTCGTCTGGCGGCACAGCCCGCGCCGCCTCGACGCCGAGGAGATCCGCGACGCGACACTGTCGGCGTCCGGCCGCATCGATCTCACGCGTCCCAAGGGTTCCGCCGCGAAGGATCTGAAGGTGATCGAGCTGACCGACAACAGCCCGCTGGCGGCGAAGCTGCGTGAGGCCGCCGACAAGAGCCTGCGCCGCAGCGTGTATCTGCCACTGGTGCGCGGCCTGACGCCGAGGTCGCTCGAAGTGTTCGACTTCGCCGAGCAAGGCATGGTCACCGGCAGCCGCGACCGCACGACGGTCGCCACGCAGGCGTTGTATCTGCTCAACGATCCGTTCGTCCGCAAGCAGTCGGTGGCGCTGGCCGACCGGGTGCTGCAGCGCAGCGAACTCGACGACGCGGGCCGCGTCCAGCTGGCGTATCGTTTGACGCTGGGCCGCGCGGCGACTGCGAAGGAAGTTGAACGGGCCAAGGGCTACTTCAAGGAGTACGAAGCGGTCGCGCGGTCGCTGCCGCCGAAGTCGGTGGTCGAGCCGCCGCCCGCGAAGAAGAAGAAGGACGTGATCCCCGCGAATCCGGACGAGGTCGAACGCGGCGGCGAGACGGCGGCCGAGGAGACGGTGCAGCCCGCCGACCCGCGTGTCGCCGCGTGGGCGAGCTTCTGCCAGGCGATCCTCGCGTCGGCGGAGTTCCGGTACGTGAGGTGACACAGCGCCAAGCCCCAGGATGAGCGAAGCGATTCCTGGGGGTGAGTCGGCGCACGCTGCCGACCCCCACCAATCGCGTTGCTCATGGTGGGGCTTGGGATTCCCTTTTTGAATCATCTGCCTTCCGAAAGGACCTGCGCCATGTTCCCTCCGCAGCCCCTCACCCGCCGGCAGGCCCTGAAGAGCGCCAGCGCGGGGTTCGGCTACCTCGCCCTCGCGGGCCTGCTCGGCCAGCAAGCCAAGGCCCAGCTGCCAGCGGCCCCCGCGAACCGGCTCGCGCCGCGCGAGCCGCACTTCCCGGTGAAGGCGAAGCGGATCATCTTCGTGTTCATGGAAGGCGCCATGTCGCAGATGGACACGATCGAACACAAGCCGCGCCTCCAGCGCGAGGACGGCCGGGTCGGCCCGGGGGGCGGCACGCTGACCGCGTCGAAGTTCCGCTTCCAACGGCATGGACAGACCGGCACCTGGATGTCGGAACTGCTCCCCAACCTCGCCCGCCACGTCGACAAGTTCTGCTTCCTGCGCGGCCTGCACACCGACACCCCCGCGCACCCCCAGGCCGTCATCCAGCTGCACACCGGCACCGCCCTCGCCCAGCTCACCCGCCCGTCGATGGGGTCGTGGCTCCTCTACGGCCTCGGCACCGAGAACCAGGACCTGCCCGGCTACGTCACCGTCAACCCGCCCCCGAACTTCGGCGGAGCCGTCAACTACGGCAGCGCCTTCCTCCCCGCCCACTATCAAGGAACGCGCATCAACGACACCGGCCACATGCCCAACGTCCGCCCGCAGACGGCGACCACGCTGCAGCGCCGCCAGCTCGACCTCATCCAGTCGATGAACCGCGATCTGGCAGCAACGCCGGGCGCCCCCGACCAGGTCGACGGCGTGATCCAGTCGTATGAGTTGGCTTTCCGCATGCAGGACCGCGTGCCCGAACTGCTCGACATCGCGCACGAGCCGCAGTCGGTGCAGGACGCCTACGGCGTGCGGCCCGGCCCGGCGGGCAGTTTCGCCCGGCAGTGCCTGATGGCCCGGCGGCTCAGCGAGGCGGGCGTCCGCTTCGTCGAGATCTGCCAATCGGGCTGGGACCACCACAACAACCTGCACCAGGGGCTCATCAACAACTCCGCCGCCGTCGACCGCCCGACCGCAGCCCTTCTCGCCGACCTCGAACAGCGCGGCCTGCTCGACGAAACCCTGGTGCTGTTCGGCAGCGAGTTCGGCCGCATGCCCACCGCCCAAGGCCCCGACGGACGCGACCACAACATCACCGGCTACCCCATGATCCTCGCCGGCGCCGGCGTGAAGCCCGGCTTCTCCTACGGCGCCACCGACGACCACGGCCTGCACGCGGTCGAAGGCCGCATGCACACGACCGACCTGCACGCGACCCTGCTCGCGCTGATGGGCCTCGACCACGAGCGCCTGACGTACCGCTACGCCGGCCGCGACTTCCGCCTCACCGATGTCGCCGGCCGCGTGGTGACGGAAATTTTCGCCTGACGCATCGCGCACCTGAGCCCGAAGCGCCAGCGAGGCCGCACGCGCGGCGGCCCGCAGTGCATGGCCCGGCGACTCGCGCAGCGAGAGCCGCCGCTCGCTGCGCATCGGCGAACGGGAAAGGCTAGACGCCGC
>JAYSSW010000907.1:0-6283 GCA_043720335.1 Planctomycetia bacterium | reverse complement strand
TGTCCTTGCTCAAGCCTTCCAGCCGAACAAGGGTTTCCTGGTGTGCCGCTTCCGAAAGGTACGGCACGATGGACGGCAGCGTCTCTCGCAGGTAGCCGAGGAGCCGCGCGCGTTCCTCGCTGCTGAACGCGTCGCGCTCGGTGAGCGTGGTTAAGCCACCGGCGACAATCCCCGCCATTCCCTCCCTCGTTTTCTTGAGGCCCGCCATGCGTGCCGCGTACTTGCCGTCGTTCTTGTCGAATGTGGGTATCAGTTCCTGGACCATCTCCATCAAAAGCCTCGCCGAACGGAGCAAGGAACCGCTGAGCTCGATCAATTCGCTGCCCAGCGCCGCTTCGCGCTGATTGGCCCCCATATAGAGTTTGAAAATATCGCCTGATGACTGGAAATACACGATCATCTGGATAGCCCTTGATTCCAGTGGCAAGGTGCGATCCCGGTATGCGTCGAGATTGTTCGCTGATGTGATACGAGCAAACACGGTCCCGGACCGCTCACTGCGGTAGCGAGGCAGCTTCTCCGGTTCCTTCTCCGCCAGCACGACCAGCGCTTTCATCGCCAAGGTCATGTCGTTCCCCATCCAGTTGCGATCCGGCGCGGGGACGCCCAACTGGATGTACGCCGCCTCCGCCAAACTGCCGTCGTCCTTGGCGCCCGCGAACGGCTTCGCCTGGGGAACGACGCCTTTCGGCGGGTCGCTCTGCCGTTGACAACCCGCAGCCGCCAGGACGCAGACAACCATCACGAATGCGAACGAACGCAGCAGCTTCGACATGGAATCTCCTTGGACGAATCTCATCGACACAATCACTCCACCACCACTTCAACCGCCTGCACATGGTTGATGAGATACGTCCGCCGATCCGCGTCGCGCGTGGCGGGCTGCACCCGGCCGCGCGCATCGGTGGCGCGGGCCATCAGCGTCACGCGGCCTGCCTGCGCGGGGGTGCGCCACGGGAACTCCCACTGCCTCCAGCAGTGCGCGACCGGCGTGTCGAGCAGCCGTGCCGCTGCCCAGGTGCGGCCCGCGTCGCTGCTGACGTCGACGCGGGTGATCTCGGTTTCGCCGGTCCACGCCGCCCCGGTGACGCGGTACGCGGTGTTGACGGCGATGCGTTCCTGCGGAGCGGGCCGGACGATCTGCGACTTCACCTGCATGTCGGTGATCGGCACGACGTTGATGAGGCTGCCGCGACGCTCGTAGACGCTGTAGTCGAGCGACTGGAAGAAGCCGGTGTAGGGCCGATCGGTGACGATGATGCGCGTGAGCCATTTTACCGACGCCATGCCGTACCAGCCCGGCACCACCGCCCGCAGCGGAGCGCCGTGGTTGGCGGGCAGGTCGGCGCCGTTCATGCGGTGGGCGAGCAGCACGTCGCGCTGCCGGGCCTTCGCCAGCGGCAGGCTGCGCGCGTAGCGGATCGCGCCGGGGCTGCGCGGCTCCGCGATCTCGCCCTGGTCGGCGCCCTCCAGCACCACGTCGGCCGCTCCGGGCCGCACCCCCGCCCGGTCGAGAACATCACCGAGCGACACGCCGCCCCACTCGGCGGTGCTGACGGCGCCGTTGACCCATTGCAGGCCGCGCACCGCCGGCACGATCGCCGACCGCGAGTTGCCGGCGCATTCCAGCGTCACGCGCGCGGTGCGTGTCGGCAGGCGGCGCAGCTCTTCCAGCGACAGTTCGATCGGGCGTTCGACCGCTCCTTCGACGCGCAACCGCCAGGTGTTCGCATTGAAAGCCGGCATGGGGAAATGGTTGCGGACGTAGAACAGGTCGTTCGGCGTGATGAAGCGGTCCAACCCAGCGAGCGGCGTCTCCAGGTTGAGCGGCGTCTCGGTGCGCGGGATCAGCCGCAGCGGCGGCGCGTCCTGCCCGCTTGCCGTGCCAGCAAGAAGGGTTGCCGCCCCCGTCATAAGAAAGCGCCGCCGGGAGAGATCGTCGAACGTCGTCATGATTTTCCCTTTCCCGGCAGCACAAGGATGCCGGCTTCATCGTCCTCTTCGACCGGCACGTCGGCTTCCTCGGCGAGATGGTCGTTGCTGGGGTCGCCCATGCCTTCGGGCCAGATGTGGAAGCCGCCGCGCAGCCGCTCGCCTTGAATGTCGATTTCCCACGTGCCCCAGATGCCCTTGCCTTCGTTGTAGCCCTGGTAGAAGACGTCGTGGGCCTTGAGGTAGCGTTTGGTCCAGTGGCACTTGCCGTCGGCGACGTCGTACCTGCCCCGGACGACGAAGTCGCCGACGCGGTCGCGGCCTTCGCCGGTCATGGCGCCGCTGCGGAACGCGAGCCGCAGCTCCATGCGGTGCTTGCCGGGAATCTCCTTCTGAAGAAAGAACCCCGTCCACGGCCCCGAAGGAAAGCGCGGGTCGGCTTCCACCCCGAGATCAGCGTCGTCGTTCATGGTGTTCGCCCCGTGGATGAGTAGGCCGGACCGCAGCTCGCGCCCCATGTCAAATCTTCGAGGCGAAGGGCCGATCATGCAATGGCGATTTTCGATTTTGCGGGGATCGCTCGCACAAGCCGAGTGCCAGTTCTTGAGTTCTGTAGCCATCGGCTTTAGAATGCAGATGGGAATGACACCGCCCAAGGAGAACCGCGATGGCGCTGGAAAAAGAACTTGCGACGTACCACAGCAAGCTGGAAGAGCTGCTGCCCTACGAGGGGAAGTTCGTCCTGGTGCATGGCGACGAAATCGTCGGCATCTGGGAAGCTTACGGGGACGCGCTGCAGGCAGGCTATGAACAGGTCGGCCTTGGCCCGTTCCTGGTGCAACGGATCGAGAGCGCCGAGACCGTCCACTACTTCAACCGGGACGTGCCGCTATGCCGTCCATAAGCCTGCCCATCGTTTCGTCAGGCCCGATCATCCCTGTGGGAATCGGCGTCAGTTCGCATCGGTACTTCGCGCTTCGACTCGCGAACCAGCCGATTCCATACCCCTTCGTCGGCCTCGGCTTGATCGACACCGGAGCAAATACGACAGTCATCGACCCGTCCGTTGTCAACGCCCTCGGTCTTGTGCCGACCGGATCAGCCACCGCCCATACCGCCAGTGCAGGTGGCAGCCGACAGACCTTCAACTGCTACGACATCGCGATCTGGTTCGTGGCGCCGTCGCCGTCCACGGTTCCGTCAGCGAAACTCGCGCACATGGTCCACCCAAGCCACATCACGCTTCCCGTCATGGAAACGTCGTTGGCAAACCAAGGATTTCATGCGCTGATCGGTCGCGACATCCTGGAACATTGCCACCTGGACTACGACGGCAAGAACAAGCGTTTCACCATCGCCTATTGATTAGCGGCTGCTCACTTGACGCGGTCCGCCTGGCGGATCTTGCGGCCCAGCTCGACGATCTCGGCGAATTCCTCGCTGCCTTCGCGCGAGCCGACGAGCTGCTGCCACCAGGGGACGGCGTCGGCTTGCTCGCGCTGCTGCTTGAGCTGGCGAAGCTCCGCCTCGACGACGGCGAGGCGGGCGGCCAACGACTCGATGGTTTCGTGCTTCATGGATGCCTCCGGGCGAATGCCTGCTCCATTCTACCCCTGCCCGAGCTGCTTCGCCACGAGCTGCTTGGCGACGGCCAGCGCTTCGCCGAGCTTGGCGGGGTCCTTGCCGCCGGCCTGGGCCATGTTGGGGCGGCCACCGCCGCTGCCGCCGACCAGCTTGGCGGCCTCTTTCACCAGGTCGCCGGCCTTCACGCCCTTCTTGACCACGTCGTCCGACACGGCCGCCAGCAGGCCGACCTTGTCGTCCTGCACCCAGCCTACCACCACGACCGACGAGCCGGCGGTCTGCTTGATGCGGTCGACCTGCGTGCGGATCGCGTCGTCGCCGACGCCGGGGACCTCGCCAATGACAACGGTGATGTCGCCGATCTTCGCCGCGTCCTTCAGCAGCTTGTCCATGACGCCGGCCAGGTCGCTGGCGGCGCCCTTCTTGAGCTGCGCTTGCAGCTTCTTGATCTCGTCCTGCAACGTCTCGACGCGCGTAGCGAGTTGGTCGGCTGAGACGTTGAGCCGGCTGGTCAGCTCGCCGAGGACGCCCGCTTGATACTGCGTCAGCGCCAGCGCTTTCGGCCCCGTGACGGCGGTGATGCGGCGCACCCCCTTCGCGACGCCTTCCTGGCCGACGATCTTGAACAGGCACGCCTGGCTGGTGCGCGACAGGTGCGTGCCGCCGCAGAACTCGACCGACTGCTCGACCGTCGCTTCACCAGGCTTCTCGGCGCCGATCAGCACCACGCGCACCGGGTCGGGGTACTTCTCGCCGAACACCGCGCGCACGCCGCCGATCTGCTTCGCCTCGGCCAGGGCCATCGTCACCGGCGTCACCGGCAGGTCGGCCAAAATCTTCTCGTTCACCAGCCGCTCCACCTCCAGCACCTCGTCCGCCGTCATCGGCTTGTCGTGCGTGAAGTCGTAGCGCGTCTTGTCGGCGTCGACCAGCGACCCCTTCTGCTCGACATGCTCGCCCAGCACCTCGCGCAAGGCCCAGTTCATGAGGTGCGTCGACGTGTGGTTGCGCATCGTGTCGAAGCGGAGCGGATGCACCTCCAGCGTCGCCTTCTGGCCGGTCTTGACGGTCCCTTCCCAGACGCGGCCCAGGTGCAGCACGCTGACGCCGAGGCGCTGCGTGTCGGTCACCTCGAAGGTTCCGGTGTCGGTCTTGATCCAGCCGCGGTCGCCGACCTGCCCGCCCTGCTCGGCGTAGAAGTTGGTCTTGTCGAGCACGAGCGCGACTTCGTTGCCGACCTGCAGCGAGCCGGTGCCGACCAGGTTCTCCTTCACCCACGCCTGGATGACGCCCTTCGAGTGCAGCCCGTGATACTTCGCCGAATCGTCGGTCGTCGGCAGCTCACCCTGCACGGCGGAGATGACGTGTTTTTTCTGGAACTGGCGTGATCGCTCTTTTGCTTCCTCCATCAATCGATCGAAACCAGTCCGATCAACTTTGCAATTCTGTTCATGCGCCATCTGCTCGATGATGTCGATGTAGATGCCGTAAGTATCGTGGAGCTGAAATGCGATATCGGCACTGATGATTGGGTCGCGGTAATTGCCATACATCGCTTCTTGGGCAAGCGCTTCCGGGGAGGGAGGTGGACTCACCTTGGGACCCATCGGAGACTCGCTAATTGTCGGCAAATCGAACAAATCTGTCGCGAGCGTAACTGCCTTCTCAAAAAGCTTAATGCCTCGGTCATACGTCCGAATGAAGGCTTCTTCTTCGTCGCGAATCGTATTCGTGACTTTCTCGACGTTCGTTTTCAATTCCGGAAATGCATCGCTCATGACTTCAATGACGATACCCACCAGGTCGCACAAGAAGGCTTTTTTTGCCCCTAGATACTGCCGACCGTAGCGCTCAGCACGGCGAAGGATCCGCTTGAGGACATAGTTGCGACCATCGTTTCCGATCTGTGCGCCGTCGGTGAGCGCGAACGTCAACGTGCGAATATGGTCGCCGATGACGCGATAGGCGATGTCCTTGAGGTCTTCGAGGTCGCCCGTGTACGCAGGAGCGCCAGTGATTTTTTGGATCGCGTCGAAGATCGGCGTGAAGACGTCGCTGTCGTAGTTGCTGGACTTGCCCTGGAGGATGGCAGTGAGGCGCTCGAAGCCCATGCCGGTGTCGACGTGCTGGGCAGGGAGCGGCGTCAGGCTCTGGTCCTCGTTGCGGTTGAACTGGATGAAGACGAGGTTCCAGATCTCGACCACTTGGGGAGTGCCGCCGTTGACAAGGTGGCCGCCGGATTTGTCATCCGTGTGATCGTAATGGACTTCGGTGCAGGGGCCGCAGGGGCCGGTGCTGCCCATCTCCCAGAAGTTGTCCTTCTTGTTGCCGAGGTGGATGCGTTCGGGAGGGACGCCGGCCGCCTTCCAAAAGCCGGCGGCTTCGTCGTCGCGCGGGATGCCGTTGGCCGGGTCGCCCTCGAAGACGGTGACGTGCAAGCGCGTGGGGTCGAGCTGCCAGACGACGGTGAGGAGTTCCCAGGCCCAGGCGATGGCTTCCTTCTTGAAGTAGTCGCCGAAGGACCAGTTGCCGAGCATCTCGAAGAAGGTGTGGTGGTAGGTGTCCTTGCCGACGTCGTCGAGGTCGTTGTGCTTGCCGCCGGCGCGGATGCACTTCTGGGTGTTCGCCACCCGCACGCTCTTCGGCCTCTCGGTGCCCAGGAAGTACGGCTTGAACTGGTTCATGCCCGCGTTCGCGAACATCAGGGTCGGGTCGTCGAGCGGGACCACCGGGGAGGAGGGGACCATCGTGTGGCCGTGCTTCTGCA
>JAYSSW010000906.1:0-6294 GCA_043720335.1 Planctomycetia bacterium | reverse complement strand
GCCTCGTCACCGGCAGCTACGACCAGACGGCGAAGGTGTGGAACGCCGAGAAGAGTCCGGAGTCCAGGGACGCCGCCTGGCCGCTGCCCGACGCCGCCGAGCGGAAACGCCATCACACCGAGCAGTCCGCCCTCGCCTTGCAGCAGAAGCAGTGGTTCGCGGCCGAGTTCCATCTGGGGCGGGTGCTTCGGGACGATCCCGAGAACGCCCTGGCCAAATCGCGACTCGCCCAGATCCCCTTCGTGATCGCTTCCGACCAGAAGAAGTTCGCCCTGGCTGCCCGGCTCTGGGCCGAGGCGCTGGCGAAGGACCCGAAAATCGGCGACGACCTGCAGACGCAGCCCCGCTACCACGCCGCCTGCACTGCGGCACTGGCCGCTGCCGGGCAGGGCATGGACGAGCCGGCGCTCGACGACGCGGCGAAGGCGAAGCTTCGCCTGCAAGCCTTCGACGGGTTGAAGGCCGAGCTGACGGCCCTGGACAAGCTTCCGGAATCCGGCTGGCCCAAGGTAAAACCCGGCGACTGGCGGAGGGACAGCGATCTGGCTGGCGTCCGCGACCCGGCGGCGCTGGCCAAGCTCCCGGCGGCCGAGCAGATGCAATGGCAGGCGTTCTGGACGAAAGTCGCGGCTTTTTCCTCAGCGGGCGAGCACTTCCAACGCGGTCTCGACCTGTCGCGCCAGGGCAATTCCGTCGAGTCCGTCGCCGAGTACCGCGCCGCGATCCGGCGCAGGCCCGACTTCGCCGAAGCCTACTGCAACCTGGGTCTGCTTCTTGGAAAGCAAGGCGACTACGCGGAAGCTCTGGAGATGAGGCGAAAAGGCCACGAGCTGGGTTCCCAGAGGCTGGACTGGAAGTACCCTTCGGCGCAATGGGTCGCACAGGCCGAGCGCGCACTGGTTCTATTGAAGCGACTGCCAGCCGTGCTTCAGGGGAAGGACAAAGCTGCAGACAACGCCGAACGCCTGGCGTTCGCCCAGATCGCCTACGACCAGCACCAATTCGTCGCTGCTTCCCGGCTCTGGGGCGATGCGCTGGCCAGCGATCCGAAGCTCGGCGACGACCGGCAAACCCAGCACCGCTACAACGCCGCCTGCGCCGCGGCCCTGGCCGCCGCCGGGCAAGGCAAGGACGGGCCGCCGCTCGACGACGCGGCCAAGGTGAAGCTGCGCCGGCAAGCGCTCGACTCCCTGAAGACCGAGCTGACGGTTTGGGACAAACTCCTCGCCACCGGCCCGCCGCAGGATCGTCCCGCCATCGTGCAGAACTTGAAACACTGGCAGGACGACACCGACCTGGCCGGCATCCGCGACAAGGCGGCGATGGCCAAACTCCCGGCGGACGAGCAAAAGGCGTTCACCCAGCTATGGGCCGACGTAGCTGCGTTGTTGAAAAGGGCGGAGCCATAGGCGATCATGCCGGCCGGCCTGGTTTGCGAAGTCGGCCAGCTCTTGGAGCAGCGTGGCCAACTCACCAAGCAAACCCCCATGGACGTCTACCGAGTGAAGCCGGACGGTCCTCGACGAATTCACCCTCGCATCGTGGGCACTGCTCGGGCAATATGGCTTCGAGAGTCTGGGCGACACGTTCGGGTTCGGGATGCTCGCGGTGGGCGTTCCGGCGGTACTGCTCGCCCGACTTGCGGCCGGGCCTTCTTGGTGTTCATCTTGGAAGACCCCTTGGAAAAGGGGACGGCCTGCCGCTTGGCGGCGCATTCGGGCTTGTCGATGCGTTTCTGCTGCTCGCGGAAGGTCTGCAGGAACAGGATATCCCGCACGCGCAGCCACGGTTTTCTGCGGTCAGGTCCTGGACAGCCACCTGATCGATGCGAGCTTCGATCATGACGGTACAAGCCAGCTGCACGCTTGGGTCGGCATCCCTGCCGAACTGGACAAGGGGGACGCCAAACAATCACCCTGCCATCGCGGCCGTCGCCAGGCAATTGCGATAAATGCCGACGAAATAGCCATTTGCGCTATGGCCTCTTGGTGTTTGTTTGGAGGCGACTCGCGTCCGCGAGGTCGCTGGAAACAAACACTCTCCGCCGTTCGATTCCGCGAATTCCAGGTTGTCTGTTAACTCGCGGGTTGGTGGTTCGACTCCCTCTTGGGGAGCCTTCACCCGGGGAGCGAGCTAACGCTCCCCACCAGTTGACAGAGAACGCTGAGAGGGCCGCCTCTCGGCGTTTCGCTTTTTCCGCCATCCACGCAAGCACTTCCGTCGATCCATCCCACTTGGCAAAGTTCTCTGTTTCGTCGCCAATTTCTCGGGGTGCGAGAGGAACCTTGAAGGTCCCTCTCGCACCCCGAGATTACGCGCCCAAACTCTCGGAATCTCTGGTTAACACCCCCCACGGAGTTAACAGCCTGGTTCGTCTCGCACCCCGAGATTCCACACTTCGAACTCCATTCCGGTAGGTAGGGGGTGGAGGCGTCACGCAGCAGCTTTTCGCTGTCCGCTGGCGTCTCGCCCTAGCCTCCGGAGATCCCATGCCCCCCTTCGACGACCCCGCGTCCTGGTCCCCCGACGAGCGCTTCCACGAGCTGGCCCGCCTGCTCGCGGCGGCCTTCTTGCGCCTCCGCGCTCGCTCAGCGTTGCCCGCGACGCCTTCCTCGGATTCCGGTGCGAATTGCCTTGAGGTTCCTGCGCCAACCGTGCTCAGTGTCCCCACGGATTGACGGTTCTGAGAGTTTTTTGAGGAGCGCACCATGCAGACGAACGTCGGGAAGGAGGTCGCCGCTTTGCAGCGGATGACCATCAAGCAACTGCGCCAGAGTTACGCCGAGGTGTTCGGCGACCAGACCGTGGCCAACAACAAGGCGTGGCTGGTCAAGCGCATCGGCTGGCGGCTCCAAGCAGCCGCCGAAGGGGGCCTGTCGCAGCGTGCTCGCGCCCGCGCCGCCGAGCTGGCCAACGACGCCGACCTGCGGCTCACGCCCCCCAAGCCGAAGCCGGTGCCGCCCCCGCAACCCGAGCGCACCCAAACGGCGGAGTTGCGGGGCGGCGACCAGCGCCTGCCGATGCCCGGCACGCTTCTCACTCGCGTCTACAAGGGACGCGCCCTGCAGGTGAAGGTGCTGCCCAACGGCTTCGAGTTCGAGGGCGAGATCCACAAGTCCCTGTCCGCCGTCGCCAAGGCCATCACCGGCCAGCACTGCAACGGCTACCTCTTCTTCCGACTCACGAAGGAGCCCGCACGATGAGCAGGAACAAGCCGCACCCCCCAGCAGCGACACGGACGACGCTCCGCTGCGCCGTCTACACCCGCAAGTCGACCGAGGAGGGGCTGGAGAAGGAGTTCAACTCGCTCGACGCCCAGCGCGAGTCGGGCGAGGCGTTCATCAAGAGCCAGGCCCACGAGGGCTGGGAATGCCTCGACACGCGCTACGACGACGGCGGCTTCACCGGCGGCAACCTGGAACGCCCCGCGCTGAAGCGGCTCATGGCCGACATCGAGGCGGGCAAGGTCGACAGCGTCGTTGTCTACAAGGTCGACCGACTGTCGCGTTCGCTGCTCGACTTCGCCCGCCTGATGGAGACGTTCGATCAGAAGCGAATCGCCTTCGTGAGCGTCACGCAGCAGTTCAACACCGGCTCGTCGATGGGGCGGCTGGTGCTGAACGTTCTGCTCTCGTTCGCCCAGTTCGAGCGCGAGATCATCAGCGAGCGGACCCGCGACAAGATCGCCGCCGCCCGCCGCAAGGGGAAGTGGGCAGGAGGCCACCCCATCCTCGGCTACGACATCGACCCGCGCGGCTTCAAGCTGGTGGTCAACGACAACGAGGCGGCACGGGTGCGGGCCATCTTCGCGCTGTACCTGGAGCACGAGGCGATGCTGCCCGTGGTGGTCGAGCTGGTCCGGCGCGGCTGGCGCACCAAGCAGTGGACCACGCGCAAGGGAAGCGAGCGCGGCGGCAGGACGTTCACGAAGACGAGCCTGCACAAGCTGCTGACCAACCTCGCCTACGTGGGCAAGGTCCGCCACAAGCAGGAGGTCCACGAAGGCGAGCACACCGGCATCGTGCTCCCCGACACGTGGCAGCGGGTGCAGGCGCTGCTGCAGCGGAACGCCCGCACCGGCGGTGCCCTGCTGCGGAACTCGTTCGGCGCGATCCTCAAGGGCCTGCTGCGCTGCGTCCCCTGCGGTGCGGCGATGACGCCGACGCATTCGACGCGGCAGGGCGCCAAGCGATACCGCTACTACGTCTGCTCGTCGGCCCAGAAGCGGGGCTGGCACACCTGCCCGTCGAAGTCGATCCCGGCGGGGGAGATCGAACGCTTCGTCGCCGAGCGCATCCGCTGCATCGGCCGCGACGCGGACCTGTGCCGCGCAACGGTCGCGGAAGCGCAACGGCAGGGCGAGGATCGCCTCGCCGAACTCGACGCCGAGCGGCGGAGCCTGCAGCGGGACGCCGCCCGATGGGACGCCGAGGTCCGAGACATCGCGAAGCAGGGCGTCGCTGGTTCCGCCGCCGCGCTCGCCCGACTCGCCGACCTGCAGGAACGCCTGCAGGCCGCCGAGCTGCGCGGCCGCGCCCTCGAGGACGAGGCCGCCACGCTGATCGGCCAACGCATCGACGAATACGAGGTCGAGCAGGCGCTCGCCTCGTTCGACCCGCTGTGGGAATCGATGACGCAGCGCGAGCAGGGGCGGCTGGTCCAGCTTCTCGTTGAGCGCGTCGACTACGACGGCGGCCGGGGCAAGGTGGCGATCACATTCCACCCGTCCGGCATCCGCGTCCTCGCCCAGGAACACGCCCGCCAAGCCCAGGAGCCGCAACCATGACCCGCCCCATGACGTTCGAGTGCGACATCCATTTCCAGAAGCGCGGCCAGCGCCGCCGCATCGAAGCGGGGCCCGAGCCGGCCGCCACGGTGCGGGAAGCGGGCAAGGTGCCGCGCGTGTCCCGCCTCATGGCGCTGGCGCTGCACTGCGAGTCGCTGATCGCGGCCGGCGAGGTCGCCAACTACGCCGCCATCGCGGAGCTGGGCCACGTCACTCGCGCCCGCGTTACCCAGATCATGAACCTGCTCAACCTGGCCTCCGACATCCAGGAGGCCCTGCTGTTCCTGCCACGGACTCAGACCGGACGCGAATCCCTCCACCTGCGCCTGCTGCAGCCGATTGCGCAACAGCCCCGCTGGGGTCGCCAGCGGCGTTTCTGGCACGAACTGCGAGCGAGTATGCTGGCAATGCTGCGTTGTAGCCCTCCTGGCTTAAACGTTTGACAGGATCGCGATACCCATCGTCCATCCCCTGCACCGGACTTGTTTTGCCAGCGGCGAGTTGCCAAGTGGCAGCTTGCAGCGATCTACGCATCCGAACACCACTCGTCAGTTGTCCTGCGGGCGGTGCCTCGCTGAGCCTGTGGTGCTCGCCAGCACCCTGCACCTTGATCGTCGGCCCGTCCACCAGCACGCTTAGCCTGGCACAATGGCAAACGCCACGACGACAACGCCAATCCAGCGACTCGAAAAACAACTTTGGCGCTGTCGAGGATCAAGTGTTGGGAGGAGGGGGAGGGGCAAGCACTTCCCCGAAGTTGTAACTTTCGCCATGCTGGTTGGCCAACAACATGATGTCGGTGAACAGGTCATTGCTCACGTTTCCGCCAAGGGTGCCCAGCGTTTCCCCGCCGTCGAGATAGCCGTCAGGCTGCGTCTCGGCGAGGGAGTAGGTGCCCGGCCGCAGATTGGAGAAACGGTAGTTGCCGGAGGAGTCGGTCCTAATCGAGAGCGAGACCACGTTGCCCCGGTCATCAATCCCGGCGAGGGTGATGTCCGCACCGGAAATAGCGGAGTCACCGTCATCGAAGACGCCGTTGCCGTTTGCGTCGAAGTACACCTTGCCCCCGAGACTGCCCAGCGCCGAAACGTTGGTCTTGGGGAGCACGGCCCATTCTTCGAAGCCGGAGTTGGCGGCGGCGTTCTGCCCGAAGGTCGAGTACAGGTATACGTAGGGATTGTCGAAATTTGACGCGAACAGGCGATCCGGGATAAGGACCGTCACGTCGCCCGAGCCGCTGCCGTGGTTGAGCGAGTAGTTCATCAGGACGGAGTGGTCGCCGCCGGCGTCCAGATTGTAGATCGCATCGAGATCGGCCAGTTTGCCGGTGGTCGTGTACCCGGTCAAGTTGCCGCTGCCGCCGAGGAAGATTTTGAGCTCGTCGAGCGAGAGCAGCGGGGACGAGGACGTCTGGTTGATGTCGAGAAGGAATTGGCGGTAGGCGACCCCGTCGACAAGAACCACGGGCACGTCGTTGAGCCGCAGGGATCGCGTGAACCGGGGGCTGG
>JAYSSW010000905.1:0-6294 GCA_043720335.1 Planctomycetia bacterium | reverse complement strand
TGGAATACCTGCGCAGCGCCGTGGAGGCCCGCCGCGCCGGGCTGCCGTGCCCCGCCATGCTCGCGCAGCGGTGAACGGTTACGAATGCGTGTCGTCTCAGCCAAAAGGCAATATCGGGTGCAAATGCAGCAACATTGTGATTGATATCGACTACATTCAGCTCCATGTGGAGGACTTCACCAAATTCACGGTCGTCGAGAAGGTGCAATGAATTTCCGACGCAACGACGCACTCCCGTTTTTGCACCAAAGGTGCTGCATAACGCAGCCCAGGGTCGCGCAGCGCACCCTGGGTGTATGGACGTGACCACGCATTTCTACGCCAACGGCGTTGCATCGAACGGGTCGAGCGGCATGATGCAGCCCCGTTGGGGCAGAAGGCCTGTGTGGTCACGTTTTCCCAGGGTGCGCTTCGCGACCCTGGGCTGCGTTATGCAGCACCTTTGGTGCAAAATCCGAAGAAGTGAATATGCCGCCAAGCCCCAGGATGAGCGAAGCGATTCCTGGGGGTTCGACCCCCCACCAGTCGCGTTGCTCATGGTGGGGCTTGATGATTTCCTCTCTGACATGACGGAATCCCTCCATGCTGAACCTGCACGCTCCGACCTCGCCGCGCTGGCTGGAGCAGGTCTCCGACAACCTCGAAGAGCTGCTGATCGACCACGCCCACTGCGAAAAGAAAGCTGCCGGGACAGCGATGAACCTGATCTTCGCCTACGTCGAGGACGCGGAGCTGTGCCGGGCGATGACGGAGATCGTGCAGGAGGAGCTGAGCCATTTCCACATGGTGCTGGACGTGCTCAATCGTCGCGGCATGCGGTTCCGGCGGATCAAGCCGAGCCAGTACGGCAACCGCTTGGGCATGCTGATCGACAAGCAGGAGCCGCAGCGCGCGGTGGATCGTTTGTTGGTCGCTGCGCTCATCGAAGCGCGTTCGTGCGAGCGCTTCGGGCTGCTGCGCGACCACCTGCCCGACGCCGAGCTGGCGGCGTTCTTCGGCGGGCTGTTCGAGTCGGAGGCCCGGCACCACAGCACCTACGTCCGCCTCGCCAAGCACTTCCAGGACGAGGCGAAGGTGCACCGCCGGCTGCTGGAACTTGCCGAAGCGGAAGCGAGGATCATCGCGGAAGGCGACGACGTGCCGCGCATGCACTCGTAGGGGGGCTTTCCAAACTCAGCACGGTCAGGAACGAGACGTTCTTCCAGGCCCCACTAACCCTGAGCGCAAGCGAGGGGATCGCAGGGAACCATGCTGCAAAACATTCTCGTTCCGCGAGTCGACCAGCGATCCCCTCGCTTGCGCTCAGGGTTAGTGGGCGTCCTCTTCCTCTTCGCCATCGCGGACGAGGGTGATCTCGTTCGGCTTGGGGTTGAAGATGTCGTGCGCCGCCCACAGGCCGAGGCCGACGAGGAGCGCGACCGTGACGCCCAGGCACGCCCAGCTGCCGAGCCCGATGGAGTCGATCATCCTGCCGACCATCTGGTCGCGGGCGCCGCGCGCCTTCTGCCCCGATTCGTTCTCGCGGACGGCGAAGAAGCCGACGACGCCGATCGCGCATTCGCTCCCTGAGAAGACCACGATTTTTCCCGCGCGCGAAAACCGAGAAAAGGCAGCACACAACGGGTAGACTGCACGCATGAAACTCCGCATCCCCTGCCGCTGGCTGCTGCGTCCCGTCGTTCTCGGCGTGCTGGTCGCCGCCGCGTGCGTGGCGTGGCATTTCCGCCCGCTGTCGCGCGACGTGCTGATCCCGGCCGTCTTCCGCGACGGCCGCTGGGGCTACGTCAATGACGCTGGCCGTGTCGCGATTCCCGCTATGTGGAAGCACGCGGAGCCGTACGATGAGTTCGGATTGGCCCTGGTGCAGCGTGGGAAATCCTGGGGCTGGATCGACCACCATGGCGAGATCGCGATCCCGCTCGAATGGGACGACGCCAATCCCTTCGACGCGGAGGGCACCGCAGAGGTGGCGAAGAACGAGAAGTGGTGCAGGATCGACCAAGCGGGAAAGTTCGTGAAGAACATTGAGCCATCAAGAGGGAAGGGATCCACAGATTATCGGTTTTTAGTTCCGCCCTTCAACTGGAGTCGGCTCTTTTGGGACCGAAGGGGAGACCTGCCTGCGGAATCGCAAATCATTGAATTAAGCCGGCAACCTTTGTTCGATCCGATGGGCTGGTCGTGCTGCAAAAAGAATGGCAAATGGGGCTGGGTTGATCGAGACGACAAAACGATGCTCCCTTACCTTTGGGAGCAATCAGACGACTTTGATTCGGACGACATGGCGGCCGTTGGCAAGGACAACCGTCTTGGCTGGATCGACCGCAAGGGGAACATCGTCATTCCTATTATTTGGGACACCAGTTCCGACTTCGACAAGGCGGGCTACGCTCGCGTTTCCAAGAACGGGAAATTCGGCTGGATCGATCGCGCGGGCAAAGTGGTGATCCCTCTCGATTGGGGCAATTCGTGGAATTTCGACGAAGGCGAAATGTCGGCGGTGCGCATGGCGCAACGATTCGGCTGGATCGACCGCAAGGGGAAGATCGTCATTCCGCTCGAATGGGACGCCACGGGCGACTTCAAGGAATCGACCGGACTTGCGGATGTCCAGAATAAGGAAAAACGTGGCATGATCGACCGTGCGGGCAACGCCATCGTGCCCGCCGAGTGGAACAACATCAACATCCACGCTGACCAAACGAGCGGCCATCTGGTGGCCTGGAGGAATACCGAAGCGAGCCGCCTCAACCGCTGCGTGGAATGGATCGCGAACGGCTTCACGGTTCCAGCGAACCAGCAGCGAGCGCTTTGCCACGTTTACGACCGCAGTGGCCGCGTCGTCTGGCGCAGCGACGACGTGACGCGGCACCTGCCCGTGCTGATCGGAGCGCTGGCGCTCGGCGTCGCGGGCCTCGACGCGCTGCGGCGGCTGTGGGCGGGACGTTCACGAACCCGGAGCGCAAGCGATGGGATCGCTTGACGACTCGCGGAATGAGCCAATTTTCTCCGCAAGCTCGTTTTGCTGCGATCCCATCGCTTGCGCTCCGGGTTCGTGGGGGCCACTTCGTCGTAGCAGCGGTCGCTTTTGCAAATGGCGTCCCCGCAATCGTCGTGGTATGCTCGCCGAGATTGGGCGATGTTTTCGACGATGCGGAGCGGTGCGATGATGCGAGTGTTGCGTGCGGCGGGCGTGGCGGCGGGGTTTCTTTGCGCGGCGAGCTTCGCGGCTGCGCAGCCGCTGCCGTACAGCGAGGCGCTGGTCAAGCAGGTGCTGGCCGACGCGAAATCGACCGGCGATGCGCGGCGCGGGGCGCTCGTGTTCCGCTCCGCGACGCAGGCGTGCCTGACGTGCCACCAGGTCGGCGGGCAGGGGGGCAAGGTCGGGCCGGACCTGTCCCTGGTCGGCAAGTGCCTGCCGCCGGAGGAGATCGTCGAGTCGGTCCTTTGGCCCAAGCGCAAGGTGAAGGCCGAGCATGTCGCCATCGCCGTCACCACCACGAAAGGGAAGATCGTCCAGGGCTACAAGGAACGCGAGGACGACAAGGAACTGGTGCTGCGCGAGGCGGGAACCGACACCTTGCACCGCATCCCGAAAAGCGAGATCGACGAGCGCCGCGAGGTCGGCACGCTGATGCCCGAAGGCCTCGCCGCGGCGATGACGGCCGACCAGCGCCGCGACCTGATCCGCTTCCTGCTCGACCTGGGCCACACCGAAGGCCTCGCCACCGCGGCGCACACGCACGCCCCGGCCAAGTTCGACTTCGTCCGCGATCCGCTGCTGCCCGAAAGCTATCCACTCTGGAAGCACTCGGTGAACCGCCACCGCGTCTACGACTACTACGCGCGCCAGGCCGAGTTTTTCCGCACGCAGAAGCCGACGCCGACGCTGCTCCCCGATTTCCCCGGCCTCGACGCGGGCAAGCAGGGGCACTGGGGCAACCAGAACGAAGCCACCTGGTCCAGCGACAGTTGGAACCAAACCGACCTCGGCTCGTTGCAAGCCGGCGTCTTTCGCGGCGCCGGCGTCACCGTCGCGCGCGGCGTCTGCGTCCGCCTCGGCGACAACGGCGAGTTGTCCACGTGCTTCAATCCCGACACGCTCAACTACGACGCGGTTTGGAAAGGAGGCTTCGTCAAGTTCTCGTCGGTTCGCCACGGCTTCATGCACGGCCTGTTGATCGACGGGCAGCCCCTCGAACGCCCCGCCGCCGAGAAGCGGAATCAGCCGTTCGTCTACCACGGCTTCCATCGCCACGGCAAGCGCGTCGTCTTCGCCTACCGCCTCGGCGACGTGGAGATGCTCGACGCCCCCTGGGTCGAGGACGGCAAATTCACCCGCGTCGTCGCCCCGGCCGACAAGCACCCGCTGGCGCACCTCACACGCGGCGGCGCTGTGCAGTGGCCGCAGGTCATTGTGACCAAAGGGACGCTCGGCAAGGGCCGGCCCTATGCGGTGGATCACATCGAGATGCCGTTCGACAACCCGTGGAAGGCGCTGCCGTTCGTCGGCGGCCACGACTTCGCGCCCGACGGCACCGCGTTCGTCTGCACGATGCAAGGCGACGTGTGGCGCGTGCAAGGCCTCGACGAGAAACTGGATCGCGTGCAGTGGCGCCGCATCGCGACCGGGCTGCACCACGCGCTCGGCCTGGTCGTCGCCGACAAGTCGATCTATGTGCTGGGCCGCGACCAGATCACGAAACTCGTCGATGTCAACGGCGACGGCGAAACCGACTTCTATCAGTGCTTCTCGAACGCCTACGTCACATCGACCGCCGGGCACGATTTCATCTGCGGCCTGGAACGCGATGCGGCGGGCAGCTTCTACACCGCGTCGGGCAACCAGGGACTGCTGCGCGTCTCGCCCGACGGCAGAAAAGTGGACGTGCTCGCCACCGGCTTCCGCAACCCCGATGGCCTCGGCCTGATGCCGGGCGGCGCGCTCACCGTGCCCTGCTCCGAAGGCGAATGGACGCCGTCGTCGATGATCTGCGAGGTGCGGCCCGGCAAATCACCACTGCACTTCGGCTACGGCGGTCCTGCCATCACAGGCAAGCCGCCGTCGCTGCCGCTCGTCTACCTGCCGCGCGGCTTCGACAACTCCAGCGGCGGTCAAGTTGCTATCCCCGACAACCGCTGGGGACCGCTCCAAGGCCATGTCGTGCACCTGTCGTTCGGCGCCGGGTCGCACTTCCTGCTGCTGCGCGACGAGGTGGCCGGCCAGCCACAAGGCACCATCGTGCCGCTCGTCGGCGAGTTCCAGTCGGGCGTGCATCGTGGCCGTTTCAACCCGAAGGACGGCCAGCTCTACGTGTCCGGCATGGCGGGCTGGGGGACGTACACCGTCGCCCCCGGCTCGTTCGAGCGCGTCCGCTACACGGGCGATCCGGTGCAACTGCCGACCCGTGTTCACATTCATCAGAACGGCGTGCTGGCGAAGTTCACGCAGCCGGTCGATCGTGAACTGGCGACGAAGGTGGAGAACCATTTCGCCCAGTGCTGGAATTACCGCTACAGCGCGTCGTACGGCTCGCCCGAATTCTCGCCGAGCCACCACGGCACGCGCGGCCACGACCCGGTGCGCATCACGGCGGCGCATGTGCTGCTTGACGGGCACAGCGTCTTCTTCGAGATGCCCGACCTGCAACCCGTCAACCAGTTGCAGATGAGCGTGCGCGTCGGCCCAGGGCTGCCGCTCAATTTCTTCTCGACGGTCCACAAGCTCGACGAGCCGTTCCGTGATTTCGTCGGCTACCGTGCGGTGGCGCGCACCATCGCCGCCCATCCGATCCTGACCGATTTGGCGATGACGGCGAAGAAGGTGCCCAACCCGTGGCGAGTGGCCATGCCGAATGGTCGGCCGATGACGCTGGAAGCGGGCAAGAACCTGACGTTCGCCACGTGTGAGCTGACCGCCAAGCCGGGCGAAGTGATCCGCTTGACGTTTGTGAACCCCGACGTAGTGCCGCACAACTGGGCGCTGCTCAAGCCAGGATCGCTGCAGCGTGTCGGCGAGCTGGCGAACCAGCTGGTCGCCGACCCCGAAGCCGCGTCGCGGCACTACATCCCGGCCAGCCCCGACGTGCTCGCCTACACCGACATCGTCCCCGCTGGCGAGCGCGTCACGATCCATTTCCGCGCCCCGATGGAGCGAGGCCGCTACCCGTACCTCTGCACCTTCCCCGGCCACTGGATGGTGATGAACGGCCAACTGGTCGTCGAGTAGTGCTCCAACGATTTGCTCAGCGCGGCCAGGAACGAGAGGTTTTCAGACCCCACTAACCCTGAGCG
>JAYSSW010000904.1:0-6300 GCA_043720335.1 Planctomycetia bacterium | reverse complement strand
TGATTCCAGGCGGGCAAAAGGATGGTTTCCCGTGACGGGCGCGCCTATCATAAGAAAGTCCGACGGGACGGTTGTCCCATCCCGACGCCTGGCGGTTGGAGAGGCACGGGAAACCCGATCCATTACCAGGAGAAGTGAACCATGACGGCGACTGCCAAGATGCCCGCTGCCAAGGCGACCGCTGCCCGCCCCGACTACGTTGTCGCGGACCTTGGGCTGGCCGAGTGGGGCCGCAAGGAGATCGCCATCGCCGAGCACGAGATGCCGGGCCTGATGGCGATCCGCCGCAAGTACGCGCCGTTGCAGCCCCTCAAGGGCGCACGTGTGGCTGGCAGCCTGCACATGACCATCCAGACCGCCGTCCTCATCGAGACGCTCCAGGCGCTCGGCGCCGACGTCCGCTGGGCC
The DNA here is from genome assembly GCA_043720335.1 of Planctomycetia bacterium. Classification (GTDB taxonomy): domain Bacteria; phylum Planctomycetota; class Planctomycetia; order Gemmatales; family Gemmataceae; genus JAYSSW01. The sequence goes on along the minus strand of JAYSSW010000904.1, from coordinate 5,892 downwards.
AGCTGCAACATCTACTCGACCCAGGACCACGCCGCCGCCGCCATCGCGGTCGCCGGCATCCCCGTCTTCGCCACCAAGGGCGAAACCCTCGAAGACTATTGGGACTACACCCACCGCATCTTCCAGTGGGCCGACGGCGGCGTCCCCAACATCATCCTCGACGACGGCGGCGACGCCACCCTCCTCGTCCACCTTGGCGCCGACGCCGAGAAGGACCCCTCCCTCCTCGACCGCGTCGCCGAGTCGCACGAGGAGAAGATCCTCCTCGCCTCCATCAAGAAGACGCTGCTCGACAAGCCGAACTTCTACAGCAAGATCGCCGCGAGCATCGTCGGCGTCAGCGAGGAAACCACGACCGGCGTCCACCGCCTCCAGAAGATGGCCAACGAGGGCAAGCTCCGCTTCCCGGCCATCAACGTCAACGACTGCGTCACCAAGAGCAAGTTCGACAACCTCTACGGCTGCCGCGAATCGCTGCTTGACGGCATCAAGCGCGCCACCGACGTGATGATCTCCGGCAAGAAGGCCATCGTGGCCGGCTACGGCGACGTGGGCAAGGGCTGCGCCCAGGCCTTCCGGGGCAACGGCGCCACCGTCTTCGTCACCGAGATCGACCCCATCTGCGCCCTCCAGGCCTGCATGGAAGGCTTCCAGGTCGTCACCATGGACGACGCTTGCAAGTTCGGCGACATCTTCGTCACCACCACCGGCAACGTCGACGTCATCACCCGTCAGCACATGGACCAGATGAAGCACAACGCCATCGTCTGCAACATCGGCCACTTCGACAGCGAGATCCAGATCGACGCCCTCAGCGGCGACCTCGTCTGGGAAGAAATCAAGCCCCAGGTCGACCACGTGATCTGGCCCAGCGGCAAGCGCATCATCATTCTCGCCAAGGGCCGCCTCGTCAACCTCGGCTGCGGCACGGGCCACCCCAGCTTCGTCATGTCCAACAGCTTCTCCAACCAGACCCTCGCCCAGATGAAGCTGTGGAAGGACCACAAGAGCATGGACAACAAGGTCTACCTGCTCCCCAAGGAACTCGACGAGGAAGTCGCCCGCCTGCACCTCGAACAGCTCGGCGCCAAGCTCACCAAGCTCAACGAGAAGCAGTCGAGCTACATCGGCGTCAAGCCGGAAGGCCCCTTCAAGCCCGAACTCTACCGCTACTAACGCGGCGGGCGAACCAGTCGAAATTCGGGGCGGCCTTCGGGTCGCCCTTTTTTCGTGGCGTGTCACTAACCCTGAGCGCAAACGAGGGGATCGCCGGAAACCATGCAGGCGGTTATCTTCGTTCCGGGAGTGGTCATGCGATCCCCTCGCTTGCGCTCAGGGTTTGTTAAGTTGTCTGCTCCTGTTCCCTGAGCCCGTTATTTTTTCCTGGTCAGCCCCGGCGACGGGATGTAGCCGCCGGCCCACTCGAAGAACGCGGGGAAGTTGGGGGTGTTGGTGTGGCCGCCGTCGTGCTGGCGCCAGGCGAGTTCGCCGCCGATGAGCTGGTTGACGGCGGGCATCTTGTCGGTGAGGTAGTCGCCGGGGGTGCCGAGGTCCTTCTTTCCCAGCAGCCGATAGGCCGGCCCCGCGAGCACGCCGGCCATGAAGCTGCCGCGTGCATCAACCCAGTTCGGGTCGCCTTTCTCGATGATGCCGTAGCTGATGAGGCAGAGGCGCGGGGCGCAGAGAGCGACCAGCTGGTGCTGGTCCACGGGTAAATCCGCCGCGGTTTTCTTGCCGAAGGCGGCCTCCTCGGCGCCGTACTTCAGGTAGTTGCCTGCCATCCAGTGGTACTCGCCTCGGCCGGCGACGTTCTCCAGAAGTTCGCCGAAGATGTGGCGGTGCAGCTTGACGCCGCCGGCGCCGGAGGAGGCGACGAAGCCCGCCGCGATGCGCGTGTCGAACGCGGTGGCGACGATCGCCGCCTTGCCGTAGCGCGACACGCCGGTGATGCAGACCTTGGTCGCATCGACGCCGGAATCGGGGTTGGCCTCGAAGTAGTCGATCAGGCAGCTCACGCCCCAGGCCCAGGCTCGCAACGCGCCCCAGTCCTCGGGGCTGCGCGGCTCGCCCTTGTTGGTCAGGCCGATGATCCCTTCGCGCAGCTTGTTGTTGTCCCCCTGGATGCTGTTGGGGTTGATCGTGCCGTAGCCCCAGCCCTTGTTGAGCGCCTGCTGGGTCCACGAGTTCGGGCTGTGCTTGCCCCCGCCCCCACCGAACCCGCCGCCGAACTGGAGGATGACCGGGACCTTGCCCGCCGCGTGCTTGGGGACGGTGAAGCTCGCCTGGATGGCGACCTTGATCTTGGGGAACGCGCTGTTGTCGACGTGGCCGACCAGGGTCTTGGTGACGGTCGCGATGCCGCCGCTCTCGCCTTCGACGGTGCTGGTGACTTCCCACTTCACCTTGGGGACGTTCTTCGGGATCCGGCCGTACACGTCGCGCTCGAAGTCCTCGACGATCTCCGCGCGTCGTTTGGGCCACTGGTCGGCCGTCGTCACCTTGGCGCCGTCCTTGAAGGTCATCAGGTCGGGCATCGTGTTCTTGTGGGGATTGGCGGTGGCTTCGTCGGAGGTGTCCTTGCCTTTGCCGTCGCGTCCCTTGCGCATCTTCTTGATGCCGAGCTGCGAGAGCATGTTCTGGTAGTCGTCGTAGTCGGCGGGGATGAAGTCGGGCTGCTTGCCTTTGCCGGTCCCCTTCTCTTGTCCGTTGGACGGGGCAGGGGCCAGCAGCGTGGCGGCGACGAGCAGCGACGCCACCGCCCCTCGAAGCGTCCACAACGTGAGCGGTTTCGTTTCCATTGGCAACTCCTGGTTGAGAGAGGCGAAGCCGAGCCATCGGTGCCGCGAGTATAACGAAGTCGGCGGAGCAAAACACGAATCGTCTTCACGCCGATCGGTTTTTTGTGTGGCCCAGAATCGGGTGACACAAAAGCCGCCTCCCCACCACCTGCGAGCACCCGCATGAACGAGACAATCGACTGGAAAAAGCTGGCTGGCGACCTCGGCCTGCTCAGTGAGAACGGCGAGATCGGCGGCACTGAGTACGCAAATCGAGCCATCGAGCTGCTGATCGGAGAGGACCGCCTGCGCGCCGCGGTCGACTTCTACGTCACGGGCCGCGGTGGCTCGGGGCTTGCACGCAGTGTGCTATGGCGAATCCAGGCGTGGTCGGCGATGCAGCGCTGCTACGAGATCTACCGCTCCGACGCGCCGGTCGAAATCCGCCGGTCGGCCATCGAACTGCTCCGCGTGGTCGCCGACCATCGCGCACTGGGATGGGTGAAGGAGTTCCTGGCCGACCCCGATGACAGCGTGCAGAACATGGGCGCTGGCGTGCTCGACCAGATGATCTGGGGCGGCGGCGTGCAGCCGGAGTTGTGCCGAGAGCATCTGAAGATCGCCCGCGAGCATCCCAACCCCAACGTGCGCGAGACGGCCGCGTTCATCGACGAGTATCTCAAGAAGTGGGAATCGTAGTCGAGCATGCCGTCCTTCCAGAGCGGCGCCGGGTCGAAACGCAGCCTTCCACTTTTTTCCGGAATCTGCTCTTGCATCGAAAGAGCCGAGACGCTATTGCCCCTCCCCACGAACCGACTTTTCACGCCGTCGCAGCGCGCAAGAAGCGCTTCCTTGAGGGGAAGCTCGCGGAGACCACGGGTTTCCGGCGGGCAGGAAGCGTCCTTGCACGAAACGCTGCGGCAGCGGTGAGAGGCCACGCATCGACCGGGGGGTCGCGGCGCGGAGGGGGTTCGTGGCTTGATGGGATCGTTCTCATTCAGCACTTCATCGGGAAACAGCGCGCCGGCGGAGCATCGACTCCACGCGGCGCCGCGGCTGCCTCGTGCAGCGCGGGGGGCTTCGTCGCGCTTGCGCGGCGGGGCGGGGACCATAGCCAAGGGAGTGGGTCATGTTTCGCCAGAGCCGAGGATTGGGGGTCGCGGCGCTCGCCGGCTGGATCCTTTGCATGGGCGCCACGGGGTGCCTGAACACGCAGAGCATGACCCCGCCGGGCATGCACAACAGCCAGGGCTGCACGTCGTGCAACCGCAACGTCGCGCACGGGCAGCCGCAGGGAACGCCGCAGTCGGGCGTGAAGCAGGCGATGTTCGTGACGCAGGACGGAGTGGTCGTCGAGAACGGCGGGCCGGTCGCGAGTGCCGGGGTACCGAACCCCGGCCCGATGCCGACCGAGCTGCAGAAGACATCGATGCCGCCGCACCGCGTGGCGTCGCCAGACATCCTGTTCATCGAGTCGCTGCGGATCGTCCCGAAGGGGCCGTACCGCCTTGAGCCGCTCGAAGTGCTGCAGGTCGTCGTCTCGGACACGCTGCCCAACCAGCCGATCAACGGCAACTTCCTGCTGACGCCGGAAGGAACCGTCAACCTCGGCTACAACTACGGCTCGGTCCGCGTCGGCGGCATGACCATCGAGCAGGCCCAGGCAGCGATGCGGACCCACCTCGGCAACATCCTCCGCAACCCGACCGTCAACGTCGGCCTCGCCCAGTTCCGCGGCCTGCAGAACATCCGCGGCGAGCACCTGGTCCGCCCCGACGGCACCATCGGCCTGGGCAGCTACGGCTCCGTCTACGTCGCCGGCCTCGCGCTCGGCCAGGTCAAGTGCGTCATCGAACGCCACCTTTCCGAGTACCTCATCAACCCGCAGGTCTCGGTCGACGTCTTCGCCTACAACAGCCGCAAGTACTACATCATCGTCGATGGCGGCGGCTTCGGGCAGCAGGTCTTCACCCTGCCCCACACCGGCAACGAGACCGTCCTCGACGCCATCAGCCAGGTCCAGGGCCTCGCCCCCGTCTCGTCGAAGAAGAAGATCTGGGTCGCTCGCCCGTCCCCTGCGTCGTCCGGCTGCAACCTCGTCATGCCGGTCGATTGGGAAGCCATCACCATGGGCGGCAGCACGGGCACCAACTACCAGCTCTTCCCCGGCGACCGCATCTACGTCTCGGCCGACCCGTTGATCCAGTTCGACAACTACCTGTCGAAGATGTTCGCACCGGTCGAACGCATCCTCGGCATCACGCTGCTCGGCACCAGCACCGCCAACAGCTTCCGCAACGGCCGCGGCGGCAACAACGGCTTCCTCGTCGTTCCCTGACGACGCCTCCCGCCCGCCCGGTGCGCCGCCCGGCGCACCGGGCGGACGCGGCGGCTTGACTTCGCCCGCCGCGCATGCAAGGAATCCTCAGCGAGTTCGGGCTGCCACTCCGCCGCCCGGACCAACCGAACACCACCCATCCAGGGAGAGGAATCATGAAACGCTGGCTTGGCTTGCTCCTGGCGACCGGCATCGTCTGGGCCGCCGTCTCCGAAACCGCCTCCGCCCAGCAGGGCTGGCAGATCGGCGGCTACAACGCGCCCAACGTCCGCTCGCGCCCCACCTACAGCCCCTACCTCAATCTCGGACAGGGCAACGGCGGCGCCTCCGCCTACTACGGCATCGTACGCCCCCAGTTCGACATCAACCGCAACACCACCCAGCTGGGACAGCTCCAGCAGTTCGTCAACCAGCCCCCCGGCGCCGTCGGCCCCGCCCAGGGCGACCAGCCCCAGCTCACCCTCGACACCGGCCACCATGCCACGTACTTCAACACGTCGCACTACTTCGGCGTCGGCCCCAGCCGGGGCGGCTCCAGCGGCGTCGGCGCGGGCTTCACCAACAACGTCAACACCGGCAACACTCCCAACAACAACGTCTTCCTTCGCCGCTAGTCGGCTCGTCCCTCGAACGATCTTCGACCACGGAGGGTTGAATCCATGCAGTTCGCATCCTTACGCCGCTGGCTGACCGTGCTCGGCCTGGCGACGCTCGGCTGGCTGTCCGCCGGCTCCGCCTGGGCGCAGTGCACCTCGTGCAACCGCAGCACCGCCGGCT
>JAYSSW010000903.1:0-6304 GCA_043720335.1 Planctomycetia bacterium | reverse complement strand
GCACGGCATCATGCTGGCGATGGAGAACCACGGCGGCATCACCGCGACCTGCGACCAGATGCTCGAACTCGTCCGCGCCGTGCGCAGCGACTGGTTCGGCGTCAACCTCGACACCGGCAACTTCCGCACCGCCAACCCCTACGCCGACCTCGAACGCCTCGCCCCCTACGCCGTTGTCGTGCAGATGAAGACCGAGATCCACCGCGCCGGCATGGACCCCGAGGAGGCCGACCTCCGGCGCCTCTTCCAGATGCTGCGCACCGCCAACTTCCGGGGCTACGTCGCCCTCGAATACGAGGCCCGCGAGGACGCCCGCACCGCCGTCCCGCGCCACGCCCGCGCGATGCGCGAGCTGTGCGGGTGAGCGGGATTGGAACCACGAAGGAGCACGAAGGGACACGAAGAAAACGGACCTTCGTGCGACCGAATCGTTCCGACGCGTGCATAGAAAGAACGTGACGGGGCAATCGATTGCCCGGCGGATTTTTCGCGAGGGTCTTGCATGGCGAGCGCAGCCACGAACCTGATGACGGCGGACGAGTTCTACGACTGGTCGCACCAGCCGGAGAACCGCGACCGTCGCTATGAACTGGAACACGGGGAGGTTGTCGAGATGTCGCTTCCCGGCAAGCAGCACTGCCTGGTCTGTGGCAACGCCAGCGGGATCCTCTGGCTCTACCGCCGCACCGCGAAGAACGGCAACGTCTACACCAACGACATGGGGATCGTCCTCGAACGCGACCCCGACACGGTGCGCGGCCCGGACGTCGCCTACTACCTCGAAAAGACAAAGTACGAGGACCAGGAGCGCAAGTACCCCGACACGATGCCCGCCCTCGTTGTCGAGGTCCTGTCGCCCAACGACCGCATCGGCAAGATGCAGAAGCGGATCAACCGCTTCCTGGCGAAAGGAGTGGCGATGGTCTGGCTGCTCGACCCCGACTCGCAGACCGTCACCGTCTACCTGCCCGCGCAACTGCCAATCGTGCTCGAAGGGGACGAGGAAGTCGGCGGCCAGGGCGTGCTGCCTGGCTTCCAGTGCAAGGCGGCGGAGTTCTTCGCGTCGGAAGGGTAGCGAGGCACCGAGAGGGCTGGCTTCATGGCGATCGTTCTGCTGGGGACGCTCGACACCAAGGGGGACGAGTTCCGCTTCGTGCGCGACCTGCTGCGCGAGGACGGCTTCGACACGCTGGTGATCGACGTGGGATCGCTGGGGCCGCCAAAGTTCGCACCGGACGTGCCGCGCGAGCAGGTGTTCGCGGCGGCGGGGACGACGTTCGACGCCGTCGCGCGGGCCGGCGACCGGGGCAAGGCGGTCGAGCTGGCGGCGGCCGGGGCGGCGAAACTCGTCGCCAAGCTGCACCAGCAGGGGAAGGTCGAAGCGGTCCTCGGCATGGGCGGGTCGGCCGGCACCGTCATCGGCGCCTCGGCCATGCGAGCGCTCCCGATCGGCGTCCCCAAGCTGATGGTCAGCACGCTCGCCAGCGGGCAGGTCAGGCAGTACGTCGGCGTCCGCGACATCGCCATGCTGCACTCGGTCGTCGATTTCAACGGCGTCAACCGGATCAGCCGCGTCGTGCTGACGAACGCCGCCGGCGCTCTCGCTGGCATGGTCCGCGCCCGCCGCTCGATGGCCCGTCTCGCCGACCATGAAATAGCTGGCAGGCCGCTGCTGGCCGCGTCGATGTTCGGCGTCACCACGCCGTGCGTCAGCGCCGCACAAGCCATTCTCGACCAGGCCGGCTTCGAGACGCTCGTCTTCCACGCCACCGGCACGGGCGGCATGACGATGGAATCGCTCGTCCGCGACGGCCTCGTCTCCGGCGTCCTCGACATCACCACCACCGAGTTGGCCGACGAACTGGTCGGCGGCATCCTCAGCGCGGGCAAGGACCGGCTCACGGCGGCGGCGATCAAGGGCGTGCCGCAGGTCGTTTCGCTCGGCGCCCTCGACATGGTCAACTTCGGTCCGCGCGACACGGTGCCGGCGAAGTTCGACCATCGCCGCTTTTACCAGCACAATTCGTCGGTGACGCTGATGCGGACGACGCCGGAGGAGAACGACAAGCTGGGCAAGGAGATCGCGGAGAAGACGAGTGCCGCGCGCGGCCCGACGGCGGTGCTGGTGCCGCTGCGGGGCGTGTCGGGGATCGACAAGGAAGGGGGGCCGTTCTGGTGGCCGGAGGCGGACCAGGCGCTCTACCAGAGCCTGCGGAACTGGATCAGCCCGGACGTGAAACTGATCGAACTCGACCTGCACATCAACGACGCCGCCTTCGCGAAAGCCGCCGCCGAGACGCTGCTGGAGCTGATGAAGTAGCAGTAAAATCATATAGCCCCCGGCTTGCCGGGGGTGGCGTGAAATCCCACGTCGGTATCACGAAAATGATCGCTCGCCGATGCGGGCGAACGATCATTTTCGCTTCAACGGGCGTTGGATTTCGCGTCACCCCCGGCAAGCCGGGGGCTATATGGCGTTAGCGCTTGCCGAAGTCGGGCAGAGGCGGCAGCGTGAAGCCACCGCCGTTGTTGTTGCTCGTGGGACGGAAATCGACGTTGAAGCCGGTCCCCTTCTGCTCGGTGGGGAGAGGCTGCGACGTGACGGGCTGCGAGTTGGCCGGATTGCCGCTCCCCTGCAGCTTGTCGGCGATGACCTGCTTGGCGGTGCCCACGTCGCTGCTGATCTTCCCGCGGTTCACGTCGATGTTCACGTTGTAGTGCCCCGGCGCGGTCGGCACGGCCTGGAAGCTGTACCAGCCGCGGAACCAGCCGATGACGGCGAAAGCGACGACAGCCGCCCCGACCAGGGCGAAGAGATTGCGCATGATCCAAGCCTCCTTGGAGGGATGTTCCCGGTGTCCTGATCGACACGACCCGAATGCTGCACCGAAACGACGGCGGCGGTTTAGCACGGACGCCGCCGCCGGTCCAGGCCAATCGTGCTGGCCTTGATTCGCGGCGGGGGTCCAGGGTATATCGGACGGTTCATGCGGCGCGGCGCCGACTCATGGAGGAGCGGACATGGCCTTGTTGGAAGTGCGCGGGCTCGTCAAGTACTACGGCAAGCGGTGCGTCGTCAGCGGCGTCGACTTCGAGGTCAACGCCGGCGAGGTCGTCGGCCTGCTCGGGCCCAACGGCGCCGGCAAAACCACCAGCTTCCGCATGACCACCGGCCAGATCGTCCCCCACCGCGGCACCGTCTGGTTCAACGGCCAGGAGATCACCAGCCTGCTCATGTACGAGCGCGCCCGCATCGGCATGGGCTATCTGCCGCAGGAGCACAGCATCTTCCGAGGCCTGAACGTCGAGCAGAACATCCTTGCCATCCTCGAACTGGTCCCGTCGCTGCGCTCGCTCAACCGGGCGCCGACGCGCTCCGAGCGCTGGGAGCTGATGGAGGCGATGCTGCACCGCTTCGGCCTGGTCAAAGTCCGCAAGAACCTGGCGACCCGTCTGTCGGGCGGCGAGAAGCGGCGCCTGGAGATCGCCCGCTGCCTGGTCTGCGAGCCGCTGCTGATCCTGCTCGACGAGCCGTTCACCGGCATCGACCCGATCACCATCGCCGAGATCCGCCAGATCGTCCTCGACCTGCGCAACTCCGGCATCGGCATCCTGCTGACCGACCACAACGTGCACGAAGCGCTGAAGATCACCTCGCGCAGCTATCTCATCAAGGACGGCAAGGTGCGCACGCAGGGGACGCCGGCCCAGATCGTCCGCGACCCGGTGGCGATCAGCGAGTACCTCGGCGCCGGCTTCAGCGAGGCGACCTACAAGTACGACAACGTCGTTGGCGAAGCGCCAGTGACAACACCGCAAACCGTGACGTCTGCGATCGAGCAAGCGAAGCTCTCACAAACGCCGCAGGCCCCGACGCCGGACAGCCCCGCGACGCTGGAGTTCAGCCGCCCCGTAGCCGCGAAGCCTGCCGTGTCGGCGGTGCAGATGGTGCTGGAGCAGGAGAAGCTGCTGCGGCTGGTCGAGCAGTTGAAGACCGCCGAGCAGCCGGCCGCCGCCCAGGAACTGGCGAAGAAGGGGCTGGCCGCGATGCCGACGCTGCTGAACGCGCTGGAGCGGCGCGACGTGGACCTGCGGCAGCAGGTGGTGCAGGTGATGCAGACGATCCTCGACCACCCGGTGCCGTTCGACCCGTACGCCCCGGAAGCCGCCCGCAAGCAGCAGCTCGCCGCCCTGCGCGAGCTGTTCGAGCGCAAAGCAGGCTGACGCCGAAGGCGAGCCGTGCCCCGTAAGGGGCCGGGTTACGCGGGCGAAGAATGTGGGTGCAGAGCCAAGCCATTTTACCCGGCCCCTTACGGGGCACGGCTCGCCTTCGGCGACCGCTACCACTGCCACTTGAGCCGGGCGTTCCACGCGCGGCCGACGCCGATCCACGCCCAGGCCTGCGACTGCGGCGCGAACTCCTTCGCGATCCACGCCCGCGCCCCGGCTTCGTCGATGGCCGTGTGCGCTTCCGCCAGCGTCGCGTACATCGACGCACGGACCGACCTGCCACCGTAACTTTTCTCCTCCGGCATCTTCTCGACGATCTTCAAGCACAGCCGGCAGTAGTCCCTGGCTTCCTCCTTGCGGCCTTCGGAGTCGAGCGCCTTCGCCAAATGCAGGATCGCGTTGAAGCGGAAATGCGGATCCTCGATCTCCTCCAAGGCCTTCCACGACTCGTCGTACTTTTTTGCGTCGACCAGCCCCTGCGCGATCAGCGTCAGAGAGTACTCCGCGCCACGATGCAACTCCCGCGCTTTCATGCCATGCTCGCGGGCCTTTTTGTGCTCACCTTTCCGGGCGTAGTACTCGCCGAGGTGCGACTCGCGGATGACCATGACGTACTTGTTTTCACTTTTGAGAGGTTCGAGCACAAGGATCGCGTCGTCGTACTGTTTCGACTCAGCGTACATGCTCGCAAGCCACGTCGTCTCCCAATCCGCTGATTCTTGCTGCTTGGGATTGTCGGCTTTCTCCTTGAGAGCGTCGCGAATCTTTCCGAGATACGCAATCGCCTCCTTGGCTTGGCCGCCGTCGCGCAGCCCGTGGCTGATCGCGTGCCAGGCTTTGAGCTTGGTCTTCTCGTCCTTCAGCAGTTCCTCAACCTCCTTCAGCGCCTGCGTCATGTCGTTTTGCTTCGCCGCGAAGCGGGCGAACGACATCGAAACTTCCGCGATGCTTGAAGGGAAAAGGAAGCCGCGACGGATCGCCGCCGCTTCGTTCAGCTGCCCGCGAGAGAGGTGCTGGTCCATGAGGAAGCGGAGCGCGTTTTCCGCGTGGCTTGTGCCTTCAGTAAACTTGCGATCCTCTGCAGCACGGCGAGTGAATCCATTGTCGATCACCTGCCGGGCGAGGGGCGTTTCGCCGCTGCTGGCGACCACATACGCGAGTTGCTCAACGGTGCTGCTGAACTCGCGGCCTTGCTCGAACGATGTGACGGGCATCAACTGCGATTCCGCCAGGGCGTGTTCGAAAAGGTGCCGGGCGTACGCGAGCTGGGCGAAATTGTTGGGCGAGTAGGGCGCTTCTTTGCACAAAGTCATCGCGATCTCGGCCAGGGTCAGCGCTTTCAACTGGGGGTCGGGAATCTGCTTCGCCGCTTCGACGGCCAGGTGCAGCGGGTGGGCCGGCACCAGGCCGTCGATCGCTTTGCCCTTCGTCGCGTCGAGGAGGCGCAGCCGGCCGCCGTGCGACAGTTTCGGCATCCCCTTCAGCCGCAGCTTGCCGTTTTCCAACTCGCCGACGGCGGCGAACAGGACGCCGTTCACCTGCAGCTTCTCGATGGCGTCGAGAAGCTGCTCGAACGCCGCCCGGTCGGCGTCGGTCGCGTCGCTCTTCAGGTCCGCACGCTTGATCTTCGGCGCCAGGTTCTTGACGAGGAAGCTGGACGGCGCCCCCGCGTCGAAGCGCGTGCGGTAGTCGAGGACGAACGGCGTGTCCTTCTTCTTGGCGCCCGCCGGCGGCTGGCTGGGCGCGGCGTTCGCGAGGAGCAGGAAGAGGACGCAAACCAACCACATCGTGGGTCGCATGGACGGTCTCCTGGTGCGTGGGAGAAATCTCCCTCCAAGCTACCCAGCCCGATTCGCGCACGCAAGCGGCTCCTGGCGACAGATCTTTCACAACCTGCCGCTCGACCGAAACCCGCGAATCGCTGATGGCACCCCCCCTCCCGCGTGAAAGCCGACTTCTCAGGAGGTCCGACGGCTCTTAGAGGCTATCCGAAAAGTGGCCTTGTTGCAATGCGATGACCTGGCGCATGATAGGTCGAACCGCAACAAGGGAGTGTGCAAAATGCCAGATGTCG
>JAYSSW010000902.1:0-2994 GCA_043720335.1 Planctomycetia bacterium | reverse complement strand
CGACGCCTTGAAGGAAGTCCTCGATCAGGATTTCGCCTTGATTCTGCTGGACGTGGTGATGCCCGGCGTGGACGGCTACGAAACCGCGACGCTGATTCGCGAGCGGCCGCGATCGCGGCAGACGCCGATCATCTTCCTGACGGCGAACGACAGGGGCGCGCAGCACGTCTTTCGCGGCTACACCGTCGGCGCGGTGGATTACCTGGTCAAGCCGGTGCCCGCCGACGTCCTGCGATCGAAGGTCGCGGTGTTCGTGGAGCTGTTCAACCGCCAGGAAGCGCTGCGCATCGGGCATGAGGAGCTCGAACAGCGCATTGCCGAGCGCACGGGCGAGCTTGAGCAAGCCAACTTCGCACTCTCGCTGGAAGTCGAGGAGCGCAACAAGAACGAACAGGAGCGCGTGCAGCTGCTGCGCCGCGAACAGGCGGCGCGTCTCGAAGCCGAGCGCGCGAACCGGCTGAAGGACGAGTTCCTGGCGACCCTGTCGCACGAGCTGCGCACGCCCTTGAACGCGATCATGGGATGGGCACACGTGCTCGGGCAAAGCGCCCACGATCGCGAGACCGTCGGCCGCGCCGCAGCCGTGATCCGCCAGAACGCGATCTCGCAGTCGCAACTGATCGACGACATCCTCGACGTCTCGCGCATCATCGGCGGCAAGCTGGTGCTCGATACCTCGCTGGTCAACGTCCACAGGGTGGTCGACGATGCGATTGATTCGCTGGCGCCGGCGGCGGCGGCGAAGTCGATCGAGGTGGTGCGGACCCTCGACCGCGAGGTGAACGTGATCGGCGACCGCGATCGCCTGCAGCAGATTGTCTGGAACCTGGTCTCGAACGCGCTGAAATTCACGCCGAAGGGCGGGCGCGTGGCAATCCGGCTCGCTGACGAGGGGGGCGACGCGCTGGTTGAAGTGATCGACTCCGGCATCGGCATCTCGGCGGAGTTCCTGCCGTACGTGTTCGATCGGTTCCGGCAGGCCGACAGCTCGATGAGCCGCCGGCACAGCGGCCTCGGGCTCGGCATGGCGATTGTTCGCCACCTCACCGAGCTGCACGGCGGCACGGTCAGCGTCGAGAGCGAAGGCGAGAACCACGGCACGACGTTCCGGCTGCGGCTGACCCGGCACACCGGCGCCGCACCAGAGATTGCCGATAAGCCGCTGCGAGCTACGCCGGCGGAATTGATTGACAGCGAGATCGAGCGCCTCAGCGGCCTTCACATCCTGGTGGTCGAAGACGACACCGATTCACGGAATGTGCTGGCCGTGCTGCTGCAGCGATTAGGCGCGTTGGTGGAGGCAGTGGCCTCCGCCCAGGAGGCGATTGAGCGCCTCAGCCATCGCTGTCCGGACGTGCTGATCAGCGATATCGGGATGCCGGAGGAAGACGGCTATTCATTGATTCGCCGCGTGCGTGAGATTTGCAGCGCCGACAAGCTGCCGGCAATCGCCTTGACCGCCTACGCTCGCAAACAAGACGCCCTGGAGGCCCTGGCCGCGGGCTTTGACTGTCATTTACCAAAACCGATTGCGCCCGCGCAACTGGTTCGCGCCATTCGAGCCCTGACCATGGCGGGCGAGAAGCACAACCCTCAGGCGCCCAACGCGTAGACCACGAGGTTGACGCTGAACCTGGTGTTGTCGTCGCGCTGGAAGCGCTTGTTGCGCCAGTCGTAATCCCACTCACAGCCGTAATCCTTGTTCGAGTAGAGCACGCCGACGCGGCCACGCACCTCGACGGCCCGCAGGTAGTCGTGCACCAGGTCGTCGCCCCAGCCATTTAGTTCGTGCGCGGTCTGCGGCGGTCCGTCGGGAAACTGGAAGAAGGCTCGATAGATGGGATGCGTCGCGGGCAGCTTGTCGAGTGTCTTGGGTCCCGGGAACGTGCGACGCATTTCCTGCTCGAACGAGGTCGCGTACAGGCCTGCGACGTCGTGATTGCAGTCGTCCGAGAACAGGAAGCCGCCACGCTCGACAAACGCCTGCAGCCGCTCGCGCTCGCGGTCGCGGAAGCGAACCAGCTTGTGCCCGGTCATGAACAGGAAGGGGAAGGCGAGCAGCTCCTCGGAATCCGCGGTGATGATCACCTCTTCGGGATACACCGTGATGTTGGTGTACTCGACGATTGAATTCAGCACGTTGGCCGCCACTTTCGGGTTGTAGTCCCAGTCGCCTGAGTCGTAGCGAAGACGGGCGAACACGAACTCGCCGCCGCGCGGCTTGCCTCGCACCGGCCGGGGAATCTGGTCGAGGGTCACGCTCTTACGATACCCGCCTTCGCCACGGCTTCGGCGTGGCAGGCGCCAAGGACTGGTCCCGCCGTCGCTTCAGGGCCAACCGTGGCAGGCGCCAGAGCGAAGCCGGATGGCACGGTTTGTGGTTGAGGTGGGCGTATGGCTGAGTCGCCTGAGAGCGCCGAGAAACTCGTCGTTATCCCCCAAGTCCCGACGGCGATTACCGCTACGCAGGTAATCGCCGTCATCCTGGCCTTAGCGGCCTGTCGCGCTGCGAGCGGAGTGCTGGCACCGCTGCTCGTCGCCATCCTCCTGGCGGTGGCGCTGGCGCCGATCGTCAGGGCGCTGTCGCGGATCATGCCGCGGTGGCTCGCTTCCGCGTTGGTGGTGATCGGCATCGTGGGTGCCTTCAGCCTCACCGCATGGACGCTCGCCGATGATGTGTCGCAATTCAGCAGACGGTTGCCGAGCCTGCTGCGCGAAGTCAGGGGCACGATTCAATCCGTGTCGCCGCGCCAGAGCCTGCTCCGGCAACTGCAGCAGGCGGTCACCGAGCTCGAACAGACGACCACACCGGCGAAGCCGACCGACGCGACGCCTGTCACGATCGTCGAGACCACTGACGTGCAGCGCTCGATGTTGAGTTACGGACAACGCGCCGCCAGCATGCTCGGCGCCGTGGTGCTGCTGTTGTTCCTCGTCTATTTCCTGCTCGCGTCCGGCGATATGTTCAAGAAGAAGTTCGTCAAGCTGAGCGGG
>JAYSSW010000901.1:0-6324 GCA_043720335.1 Planctomycetia bacterium | reverse complement strand
TGCCGCGAAACACGAAGGCGACCTTAGCCCCCTCGGCCGCCAGCGCCTTGACGATGCCCCGGCCGATGCCTCGGCTGCCGCCCGTCACCAGTGCCACTTGATCCTTCAACCGCATGACCACGTCCTTTAGCCTTCCACGTTGCCCGTCGTTGATCCGCTCTTCCACTTCCACTTACCGTTGATCGAAAGCGCCGCTGAGAACCAGATGATGCTGCCTGAGATGCGCCACGATCCGCTCGTCGGTTGCCGCGAAGGCGGGGTTCCGGTCGCGCAGATTATAGCGCGTCACCGTGAAGCGGGCGCTGACACTCGAAGCTCCGTCCATCTCCCCTTTGCCCTTGAACACCACGTCGGCCTCGGTCGGCGAGATCGCCACCGGTTCCACGGTCAGGATCAGGCTCTTGCCCGGCTCCATGAAGCCGCCGTATTTCACGTTCTTCACTTCGCGGAGCACAATGACACTGTGCTGGTAGTCCTCGGTCAGCCGCAGCAGCCAGGCGGCGCTCTCGACGAGCGTGTGCAGCATCAGCACGCCTGGCATGACGGGAAAGCTGGGGAAATGGTCGGCCAGATACTCTTCGCCTAGCGCCAGGTTCTTCACCGTGCGGATGCGTTTGCCCGGTTCGACCTCCAGAATCCGATCCACCAGATTGAATCGCATGGCCCCTGACCACTTCCTAAAGCGAACGTCACCAACGACTTTCGGAGGAATTCCCCTTGAAGGGGCAAGTATAGCGGGGAGGTGCATCCCCGGCAACCCCGAAAGTCCGCCCGAACCCCAAAAGTTAGCAGCCACTAGGTTTCATTGCAGCCCTGGTTCACCTGTCGCAGCGCGTCCCTGGTTTATCGTCGCCCGCTTGCTTTCATGTTCAACTATTTCCCACATGGCCGATCATTCGCAAATGGC
This sequence comes from Planctomycetia bacterium, assembly GCA_043720335.1. Classification (GTDB taxonomy): domain Bacteria; phylum Planctomycetota; class Planctomycetia; order Gemmatales; family Gemmataceae; genus JAYSSW01. Next base: position 5,417 of record JAYSSW010000901.1, on the reverse strand, counting down.
AATCAATCAAAAAGCGGATAATTTACGCAGTCTGGGTCGCAATGCTTCGCGCCGTCCGGTTGTGCGGGAAATGCGGGCGTCGTTGACGTGTCGTTTCGCCGCGACGCGCAGCGGAGCGCGAGCGCCACGCGACCGCTCGAATCCTTGGCAGCGCGTGACGACCAGGCGCCACGCGCGGGTTCCAATGCGTGGCATCGCGCGGCACCCGCGCTCCGCTGCGCGTCGCGGCGAAACGTCGGAGCGTCGCCCGGCGAAACGGCGTCAAAACTGGTCTGGTCAAAACCGGCGCGTTCCGTTAGTTTTTGTTGTGTGCTGGAAGCACGCTCGCTGGTCGGTCTACGGAAGGACTGCCCCCATGCTGATTCCTCCCTTTTTGACCCACAGGGTCCGCAGCAAGAAGGACGCCCTGTCAGCTCGGCTGAAGGCGCGGCTTGTTGCCAGCTTGCTCCAATTTGAAATCCACGAACAAGCCTGCATCGCAGCGGGCACCTTCCTGGTTGCATGCAAGGCGCTCGCCAGCCACGGCAAGTGCATGCTGTGCTTCCAGATCGACCAGGGGCATCTGCACGTCTACGCGCAGGAATGCCGATCGCCCGATCTGCCTCGGCTGGGAGAGGTGGCGAAGCTCGGCCTGCACCTGGACAAACCGCTCCCCTGCGGACGAACCTGGGGCGAGAAGGATGTGGCGTGGTTGGTAAAGAAGGTCGAAGAATCCACGCATGACGGATTGTTCGACGAAATTGTGAGGCAGAATCAGGAAATTCTGGCCTTGCTCCATGAATTGCAGAGCCAGCGAGCTATTCTTGGTGCAAGGGAGGAATCGTCGCGAAATCCGAACGCGGCTTGAAAGTTCGGAACAACCTCCTAAAACAACTCCTCTCGCAACTGCCTGAATTGACTGTCTTGCCATCAACACTTCGGCAAGGGAGTCAACGAGGCACGATTTTCACTTTTTTTCCAATCCGCTCTTGTATTGTGCTTCTCGCCGCTTTACAATTCGTCGAGCGATGAGAGCCAGCATGGGTTCCTTGCCGATGTAGGAACAAGGACCGCTTCATTCCAAAGTTGAACGAGGTACAAGGCCGGTTTTTTCGTTTGCAGTACGCAAACCGAAAAAAAACAAACCACCGGTCTCAAAGATGCAAACGGTGAATCGCGGTCGGGAGGCGTTCAACTCCCCCGATTTTTCGTTTCGTCGTGCGTTTGAATTCGGCGTCCTGTCAAACAAAAAATGGCAAGACGGCCTCAACATGATGATGGCTTGCAGAAATTATTATTAAAGGGAAGCTCGACTATGACGACACAGCGACGCAAGCGCCAGGAAGTGCAGGAAGAACCTGCCTCCCTCGACGCCACGACCACGATTTTCTCCTCCGATCTCCTGACCCCCGAAGAAGAGCGCGCTCTCCTCGCGACCTTCTGGGAAAACAAGGTTGAACTCGTCAAGGTTCTCATGCGCCAGTTCCCGAAGCTGCGTGGCCATCGCCCCGCGCCGGAACCCTGGCCCATGGCCCAGTTCATCCGTGACTATTGCGACAACGAAATTCGCCAGAACCCCCAGGTTCGCAAGATCCACGACCGCTACGTCCATTGCAAGCATCGGCTCGCCTCGGCGAACATCCGCCTCGCCGCCCACGTCGCCAAGCGCTTCCGCCACCACGCGCTCGGCTACTCGGACCTCCTGCAAGAAGCCGTCTGTGGTCTGATGCAGGCGATCGACCGTTTCGATGTCAGCCACGGCACCCGCCTCGCGACCTACGCCACCTGGTGGATCCGCCAGACCCTGCAGATCGCCGTCGCCCGCCAGAGCCATCTGGTCAGCCTGTCACCGCACCACTTGCAGGAACTCGGCCTGCTCCAGCAGGAATCCGAAGCCCTCGCCCACGGCGGCCAGCACCTTCCCAGCCCGCAGGAACTCGCCGCTCGCACCGGCAGCAGCCTCGAACACCTCACGCATCTCCAGACCGCCACCCGTGCTCCGGTCTCGCTGAACGCCGTCCTCGACGACGACAGCGACTTCAAGCTCACCGAAGCGATGCCTGACAACGAGAGCAGCATCCAGCGGCAGAACTCCGAACGCCAGGAAGCCCTCAGCTTCCTCATGGAGAACCTCCGCCCCCGCGAGCGCAAGGTGCTCGACCTTCGCTTCGGCCTGACCGGCAACGGCACCCACAGCCTGCGCCAGATCGGCCACCTGCTCCGCATCAGCAAGGAACGGGTCCGCCAGATCCAGAACCGCGCCCTCGAAAAGCTCCGCTCCTCCGCCGAACGCGTCGGCTGGGAGCCTAGCCTCCTGCTCGGTTGATCCGACGATGCTTCGCTTGTACGCAAAAGCCCCTTCCCCCTGGAAGGGGCTTTTTTCATGTTCCGCGAAACGGTCGCTCCAAGTTTCCTGAGCGAGCGTGGATCACCTACAGCACGCCATACTTCGCGAAGGCGGCCTCGGCTTTCATGCCGGCGCGGATCGCGTCGCGCACCTCGTTCTCGGCGTGCACCTTCTCCCAGGCCCGCTGCAGCACAGCCGTCTCCACCGCCTGCGGCACAACGACCACGCCGTCCTCGTCCGCGAAGACGAGATCGCCCGGTGAGAATCGCACATGGTCGATCTCGACCGGCACGTCGAGGTCGATGACGCGCTGGCGGTCCTTGCTGTCGTAGATGCAGACGCCGCGCGCGAAGACGGGGAAATTCATGACGCGCATCTTGGCGAGGTCGCGGACGGCGCCGTCGACGAGCACGCCGACGCAGCCGGTGTTGCGGGCGGCGGTGGTGAGCAGTTCGCCCCAGACGCCGGAGCGCATCGATCCCCCCGCCGCCGCGACCATCACGTCGTCGGGCCGGCAGCCGTCGACCGCCTTCAACTCCAACTCGTAGGGGCGCGGGTCGGCGTGCGCCATGTCAGCCCACAGCGTCGTCCGGCAGCGGCCGACCAGCAACGAGTTCACCGTCAGCGGCCCCAGCAGCACGCGCGGCGACTGCCGCGTGAAGCCCTCGGCGTCGAGCGCGTCGCACACGACCGCCGTGTACAATGACTGCCGCATCATCTCCAGCGTGATCGGGGTGGCCATGCGGAAACCTCTCGCAGAAAACGGTGCCAAAAGGCGAGCCGTGCCCCGTAAGGGGCCGGGTTAGGGCGACGCCGCAGGCGAGCCGAACACGCGTTGGTGTCGCTGATGTTGCTCGCCTTCGGCGTTGGCGCTGCCCGGCCCCGCACGGGGCACGGCTCGCCGTTGATGATTCGTTGAACGCATCTTATTTCACGATACGGAGTGGACGCCATGCGGGTCGGCATCGTCGCGCTGCTGCAGGAGTCGAACACGTTCCTCGGCGTCACGACGACGCTGGCCCACTTCGAGCAGGACCTGCTGCTGGCAGGCGAGCCGATCCGCGCGCGCTTCGCCGGGGCGCACCACGAGGTCGCCGGCTTCTTCGCCGGGCTGGCCGACGCGCAGCTCGAAGCGGCGCCGGTCTTCGCGGCGCGGGCGCTGCCGTTCGGAAGCGTGACGCGCGAGGCGTTTGACAGCCTGATGTCACAACTCGACGCGGCTCTTAGTGCCGCCGGCCCGCTCGACGGGTTGCTCGTTGCGCCGCACGGCGCGACCGTGAGCGATGTGGTCGCCGATGTTGATGGGCATTGGCTGACGATGCTGCGGAAACGCTTCCCGCGACTGCCGATCATCGGCACGCTCGACCTGCACGCGAATGTTTCGCAAGCGATGGCCGACGCCTGCGACGCGCTGATCGCCTACCGCACGAACCCGCATCTCGACCAGTTCCAGCGCGGCGTCGACGCGGCCCGGCTGATGGCGCGAACGCTGCGTGGCGAAGTCCGCCCGGTCACCGCCGCGGCGCTGCTTCCCCTGTGCGTCAACATCGAACGGCAGCTCACGGCGGAGCCGCCGTGCCGTGATCTCTACGCCGCCGCCGACCGCATGCTCGCCGAGCCGGGCGTTTTGGCGAACAGCGTGGTGCTCGGCTTCCCGTACGCCGACGTGCCGGAGTTGGGGGCGGCCGTGCTGGTGACAACCGACGGCGACCTGCCGCTGGCCCGGCGGAAGGCGGAGGAGCTGGCGAATCTCTGGTGGGACCGGCGGGCCGACTTCGACGGCCAGCTCATCACGATTGACAACGCGGTGTCACTCGCGGCGGAATCACTCGGCCCGGTCTGCCTCCTCGACATGGGGGACAACGTCGGCGGCGGCTCGCCGGGCGACGGCACGCTGCTCGCAATCGCGCTGCACCAGCGCCGCGCCGGCCCGGCCTTCGTCTGCATCAACGATCCCGAATCCGTGAGTCAGGCGATTCGCGCCGGGGTCGGTGCATCGCTGCAATTAAGCGTAGGCGGCAAGAGCGACGAGCTGCACGGCCCGCCGCTGGAGGCGACGTTCGTGGTTCGTGGCGTGTCCGAGGGAAAGTTCGCGGAGACGCAGCCTCGCCACGGCGGCATCCAGAAGTTTGACCAGGGGCCGACCGCCGTCGTCGAATGCGACGGGCTGACGGTGATGCTGACGAGCAAGCGGATGGTGCCGTTCAGCCTGGTGCAGTTGACGCACGCCGGCATCGAGCCGGAGCGGTTCCAGGTGCTGGTGGCGAAGGGAGTGCACGCGCCGGTCGCCGCCTACGCCCCGGTGTGCCGCCGGCTGATCCGCGTCGATACGCCCGGCGTGACGACGGCCGATTTGTCACGGCTGCCGTACCAGCAGCGCCGCCGCCCGATGTTCCCGTTCGAGCGCGACATGGTATGGAACGCGAAAACGGAATGACGTGCGTCGGCCCATCCTACGACGCATCGTCGTGTCGGTTTGCTTTCAAACTATGCGAGATCGAACAGCAACACCGTCGCGGCGCTGCTGGCTTCGACGCGGATCTCGGCCTCGTCGCTGACGGCGGCGCCGTCGCTGGTGTGCATCGCCTCGCCATTGACGACCAGCGAGCCTTCGACAACCTGCAACCAGGCATGCCGGCCAGGCTTCAGTGAATAGTTCAGCGATTGACCCGCTTCGAGCCGCGCCTGCCAAAGCTGCGTGTCCTGCTGGATCGTCAGCGATCCTGCTTCGCCGGTCGGCGAGGCGACAAGCTGCCAGCCGGGCTGCGGGTCTAACCGCTTCTGCTCGTAGCTGGGCTTCAGGCCCGCTTCGCGCGGCAGCAGCCAGATCTGGTACAGGTGAACGGGCTGGTCGCTGGACGGGTTGAACTCGCTGTGGCGGATGCCCGTGCCGGCGGTGATGCGCTGCCATTCGCCGGGGGTCAGCACCTCGCCGTTGCCGAGGCTGTCGCGGTGCTGGAGCTGGCCCTGCATGACGCAGGTGACGATCTCCATGTCGCGGTGGCCGTGCATGCCGAAGCCCTGGCCGGGCGAGACGCGGTCCTCGTTCATCACGCGCAGGGCGCGGAAGCCCATGTGGGCCGGGTCGTGG